>DATEKZ010000343.1:0-17640 GCA_035277185.1 Verrucomicrobiia bacterium | reverse complement strand
GGCCCGGCGAACGGGCGTCCGGCGGCCGCCAATCAGCGGCCGAGGGTGAGCCAGGTCTTCCGGTTCAATGTCGGGCAGCACCAGCTTTTTGGTGAGGGCCGCGTGATGGTCGCCCTTGGAGCTGAGCAAAAAATCAATAATCTCGCGGCGGATCGCCTTGTAGCGTGGGTCGTGATTGAGCGCCTTGCGTTCACGCGGGCGCGGAATGTCTATTTGAATGGACGGTCCGAGAGTGGCGCCGGGTCCGGCGCTCAACGGAATGATGCGATCGGCGAGGTAGATTCCCTCGTCCGGATCGTTCGTGATCATGACCACGGTCTTTCGATTTTCCTGCCAGATACGGGACACCTCGTCCTGGAGCGTGGAGCGAGTGAGCGCGTCGAGCGCGCTCAAAGGTTCGTCCAGCAGGAGGATCTGCGGGTCCATCGCCAGGGCGCGGGCGACGCTGACCCGCTGTCTCATGCCGCCGGAGAGCTGGCCGGGGCGTTTCTCGCGGGCCGGGGTCAGATTGACCATCGCGATGTGAGTCTCGACGTGTTGCTGCTTCTTCGTGAGCGACCAATTCGGGAACACCTGATCCACGGCCAGATAGATATTTTCATAGACGCTCAGCCACGGCAGGAGCGAGTAGTTCTGGAAGACGATGCTGCGATCGGGGCCGGGCTCGGTAATCTCGAGGTCGTTGAGTGTGATCGAGCCGGTGTCGGGCCGGACGAGGCCGGCGATCATGGAAATGAGCGTGGTCTTGCCGGCGCCGGAGTAACCGACGATGGCGACGAACTCGCCTTTCTTGACGCCAAGGTTGACGTCGCGGAGCACGTTGGTTTGCGTGCCGTTGGCGCCGTAGCTCTTGGAGACGTTGGTGAGTTCGAGGTAGGCCACGGATCAGGCTGTTTTGAATCTGCCTTCCACCACGCTCATCAACCGGTCGAGCGCGAAGCCCACGAACCCGATCGTCAGAATGCAGAGGATGATGCGCGAATAGTTGAGCGCATTGTATTCCTGCCAGAGGAAACCGCCGACGCCAGGCCGGCCCGTGAGCATTTCGGCAGCGACGATCACGAGCCACGCGATGCCAAGACTGAGCCGGAAACCGGTGAACAGGTAGGGCAGTGTCGCTGGAATCAGCACTTTGAAGAGCGTCTTGCTCCGCGAAAGCTTCAGCACCCTGGCCACATTCAAGTAGTCCTGCGGAATCGCGCGCACGCCGACGGCTGTGTTCAATACCGTTGGCCACATCGCGCATACGGCGATGGTGAACAGCGCGCCCAACTCAGACGCCTGTTTGCCCGCGCCGAGAAACAGCACCAACCCGAGCGGCAGCCACGCCAGTGGCGAAACGGGCCGGAGGATTTGAATGATCGGATCGAACGTCTTGGTGAAGGATTTTGACAACCCGAGCATGAAACCGATCGGCGTGCCGATGATCAACGCGATCGCGTAGCCCTTGGCAACCAGGATGAGCGAGTACCAGGTGAAGCGCAGGATGCCCTGGTCCATATCGCCGCGTTTCTCAAATGGCTTGAGGACGTATTCCTTGCTGTCCGACCACGTCTTGGCCGGCGACGGCAGTTCTTTCGAAACCGTCTTGCTGACGATATGCCAGATGCCGATGGCGACGGCGAATCCCACGAACGGGAGAATGAGCCAGTCAATTGGGAACTTTTTCATTTCAGATTCTTAACCGCGAATCCTTTGGCGTACGCTTCGAGGTCGCCCTTGGGATCGAACTTCACGCCGTCGAACATCTCCCACGGGGAGTCGTCCTGCAGACGGTCGGTCACGCCGATTTCCTTCATGGCTTCCGCGTAGATGTCCGCGCGCATGACCTGTTTGGGGATGCCTTCGTAATCGGGCGCGCCGGCGACCATGCCCCAGCGGCGGAATTGCGTGAGCCACCATTTCGCGAAGGCGGGCTGCGGGTAGTTGCAGTTGCGCTTGCTGAAGTGCATGTAAAACTCGTCTTCCTTCTTGCGTCCGTCGCCGTAGTCGTAGTGCCCTTGGAGCCGTCCCAGAATGATGTCCTTGTCACAATTGATGTAAGTTGGGCGGCTGACGATCTCGCATTGCTCGGGGCGGTTGTTCAGGTCATCGAGCCACACGCTCGCTTCGTGCAACGCCTTGAGACAGGCTTTGACGGTCCGGGGATTCTTTTCGGCGAATTCGAGGGTGAACGCGCAGACCTTTTCCACATGGTCCGGCCAGATATCCTGCGTGGTAACCGAGGTGAAACCGATGTTGTCAGCAATCAGTCGGGCATTCCAGGGCTCCCCGACGCAAAAGCCGTCCATCTTGCCGATCTTCATGTTCGCGACCATCTGCGCCGGGGGGATGGTGACGAGCGCGACATCCTTGTCGGGGTTGATGCCGCCGGCGCCCAGGTAATAGCGTGTCCACATGGCGTGTGTGCCCGGGGGGAAAGTCATGGCAAACGTGAGCGGCTCGCCGAGACTCTTGGCATTGTCGGCGAACGGTTTGATTGCCTTCGGGTCCGCCCCGACCTTGCCCTTGAACTTGCCCGCAAGGCTGATCGCCTGTCCGTTGCGATTGAGCAACCAGGGAATGATCATGGGCTTCTTCGGCGAGCCGAGCAGACCCATGGTCGAGGCAATCGGCATGCCGATGAGCATGTGCGTGCCCTGATTATCGCCGCTGGAGAGCGAGTCTCGAATCGCGGCCCAATTCGCCCCCTTGGCGACGACGGAATTGACGCCGTATTTTTTGAACAGGCCCTTCTCGTGCGCGATGACGATCGGCGAGCAGTCGGTAAGCGCAATCATGCCGAATTTCACGCTCGGCGATTCCGGCGCGTCGCTGGCGAAAACGCTGCCGACCCAGCCGCGCGGCAACGCGCCTAAAAGAGCGGCAGCGCCAAGGCCTTTGCCCGCCGCGCTGAGAAACTCGCGGCGACGAATGCGTCTTGAGATGAACTTCTGATTGTTCGAATCGTTGCGTTTCATGTCTTTGGAGTGAGATCGGAATGCGGCAAGTCATCGAGCGGCCTCGCTGACGCCGGTTTGAGAAGGTTGCTCGCGCAACCTGAGCGGACTGTATCTGGCACACTTCACCATTCGTGGGACGCAAGTGCAGACGCGATGCCAGACCGGATGGGATGACGGAGATACGCCGGTGAAATCTCGACAACGGTTGGATGAACGGCTTTCAACTCCAGCCTAATCGACGGGAATCCAGGACGTTCAATGACTTTGGGGCGCACGGGCAACGAAGGTGCGTCGCGCTGATGAAGACTGTCGGCGAGTTGAGTCCGAGGAAATAGTTGGTTCGTCAGAACTTTTGGGTGCGGCTTTTTTCGCAGGCTGCGGTTTTTTGGCCCGCCTACGCTGTTAGTCCGCTTCTCGCGCTCCATCCGAACCGACCTCCAACGCCGAATTGACATGGCGAAGCGGATCGGCAACCTGTGGGCATGAAGTCCCTGAGTGGAATCGCATGGTTTTCATTGGCGTTCGCGGCCGTAAATTTTGCGGCAACTCCGGACGGGTCCGAACACAGGCGTGATTCTTCGTGGGTCGAACGCCGCATTCAGGAGCTTCAGCCAACCGCGTCCGACCGGCGGTTTGATGAGATCGGATGGGCCCAGGATATCCGGACCTCTTTGCGTCTGGCCAGGCAGCACAACCGTCCGGTCTTTCTTTTCACCCACGACGGCAGGATCAACACCGGACGCTGTTGAGGGGGAGCATTCGCGATGAGGGCGGGTCCGCTCTCGAACAGCAAAGTCATTTCACTGCTCAACCGCTACTTCGTTCCTGTGTACGCCACGAACGAAGACTATCGCGAGAACGGCGCCGCGCCACGGGAGGAGAAGGCCGAGTACAACCGGGTTTTCAAGGAGTCGCATGCCGCCAAACTCTCCACCGGGACGGTGCACGTTTACATATTGAATCCGGAAGGACACCCGATTGATTCGCTGCATGTGGCATCGGCATCGAAGACCGGGCATCTCGTCGAAGTGCTGGAGGGCGCAATCAGGAAACTTGGTGCGCGCGAAGGGCAGGCCGTCGTTCCGCCTGCGGCCCAATGCGCGCGCCCGTCGTGCGAGGCGGGTTCGCTCACATTTCACCTCACGGCGAGATCGCTGGATGGCCGCGGCGCGTGGAGCGAGTTTCCGGTGGAGAACTGGATCGTGCTCGGTCAAAACGAGTGGAAGAAACTGCTGCCCACGCTCGAAGTTCGCGCCGGCGCTGCGTGGGAAGTCGACCGTGACGTTGCGAACCGGTTTCTGACGCACTTCTATCCCGCCACGGAGAACAACGACGTATCCAAAAACCACCTCGAACAAATCTCGCTAAAGGCCACCGTGGTGTCGATTGAGGGCGGAGTCGCAAGGGCGCGGCTCGACGGGGAACTGCGAATGCGGCACAGCTTTTATCACAAGGAAGACGGCAAGATCGTCGAAGCCACCGTCGTGGGGTTCATGGATTTCGATTCGAAGAGGCCGGCCCTCCGGTCATTGAATCTCGTGACGGACAAGGCGACGTACGGCGGCGGCAGCTTTGGGATTGCAATGAGGCTGACTGATTGATGGATGTTGAGCGAACGGCACTCTGTTCCGGCCCGCGCCGGAACAGAGGTTCAATCCGCAGCCAGACCGGCGTCACTCCTCATGACAAGGGCCGCGCCTTCAAAATCTTTTGAACGCATTCCTCCACTGAAATGCGGGTCGTATCGATGTCCAGAAAGTCTTCCCGAGGCGGCTCGAAGTCGGGGGCGAAGTAGGCCTCCTTTCCTCGGATTTCAGTCGTGTGAACGTAGATTTCGACGACATTGCCGTTCTTCTTGAAATCTTCGCGGATGGCCCGGTAAGGCGAAACAAAGGAGGCGACTGCAACGATTCCATCGGCGTGCAGTTTCGCCGCGAGTTGTTGAGCCGCATTGATATTCCTTATCCGGCCTGCTTCCGAGAAGTCCCGGTTGCCCATGAGTTCCCGCAGGAATTCGCCATCGAGATGCATCACGGGATAACCTTGTTTCTGCAAGGCCGATTTGAGCGCAGCCGCCAGCGTGGTTTTGCCCGCGCCCGGCTGTCCGGTGAACCAGTAGATCATGACTTGCGCATTCTCGGTTTAGCTCCGAAGGCCACAAGCGGATTCGATAAACACCGATTAGTCTGTTGCCGGTTGACGGCGGAGCACTTCTTTCACCGCTTCGGTGCCTCCCGTCATTTTCTCCGAAAGCTTCGCGCCGGCGTAGAGCAGCGCCTCGACGGTCGCCGCGTAGTTTCCGGTCAGGCAATGCCATCCATGCTCGGAGCCGTAAATCGCCCATCCGAGCGGCGTACCCTGAAAATCGGCGTCGGTCAATTCGAGAGGCGGACTGTGGCGCAGAATTTCCCGGGTCATCTCGGCGTTGCCATGAAACGCCGCCCAATGCAGCGGCGTTGCGCGGTGTTGGCCGAGTGCGTCCACCGGCAAGCCGGCCGCCAGCATCACCCGGACGGCGGACAAATTGTTGTTGCGAGCGGCGTGAGCGACATGCCGACGGTACGCGTCAGATAGATGGGCGACCAGGCCCGGATGGCTGGTGATCAGAGATTTCACCGCGGGTTCGTCGGCGTCCCAGCACACGGCGATCAGTTTTACATCGGCCGGACTCCGTTCCATGAGCAGTCGGAAGACGTGGTCGTGACCGAATTGTTTGGCGACATCATGCGGCGACACGTACCAGCCGAGTGTCCATTGGTAAATCGTTCCGCCCGATTTCCGGTTGATCATCGGAAAATACTCGTCGCTCACGCGGATACGAATGCAGTTGGGATCGTCGTCCAGATGTTTGCGGATGAGATCGGCATCGCCGAGTGCCGCGGCCATGAGGACGTCGGTCTTGCAACCGCGTCGGACCAGGCAGCGCACGATCTCCTGTCGGTCGCGCACCATGTATTGCGCCGGCGTGGATTCGTGGTCCACGTCACGGGCGTCGATGTCCGCGCCGTGATCGAGCAGGAACTCCGCAATCGCGACGGTGCTGGCAAAATGGAGCGGGGTCTGGCCGTCTCCCCCGCGCGCATGGACGAGCGCCGGATCGGCAGCGACGAATTCGCGGAGCCGGTCAAACAGGCCGAGACGCGCCGCGGCGTGGGCGTCCACGATGGCGCCGCGTTGGATCGCATACGCGGCAAGATCGGGATCACAGCCGTCCAGGAGTCCGAACCCGCCGGCCCACCAACGGCTCCTGGCGTTGATGTCGGCGCCGGCGTCGAGCAACACGTCCAGCATTTCGCGGCTGCGCGCGTGGGTAATGGCGGGAGAGTCAAAAGGGCCGAGCGGCTCGTTAATCTTCGCCTTCATTTCCGGATAGCGCTCCAGCAACCGGCGGAGCATCGGCGCGTCGCTTTCGGTAAACGCCTTATGAAACAACTCCATCGGGTCACCCGTATCAAGGAGGACAGACTCGACGTGTTCCTTGAGCTTGGGCCAGGTGGCGAAGCCGTATTCGCGCGCGATTACGAGTTGAGCGTCGCTCAATGAAAACTTTGCGGCACGGATGGGTGATTCGGATTTGGCGAAGCGGGGATGATGTTCGGCGATCCGCTGGATGGCTGCGGGATCGCCGGACTTGCAGGATTTGAGGACGTCTTTGGCCTGGTTCCTGAGTTGCTCGAGACTCGGCCGTGGAGGAAGCGACTTTGGCATATAACCTTTCTGCTATCGCCTGTGGTCCGCTGGGCAGGCAGCATCAAGGTTATGGTTGCACCGACATCTGGCAGGTGGGCTCAGCCCTTTCCGCGGACCCGGATGCGTCCCGAACGCGGCGCAATTCAGCCATAAGAGCAAGCGGCTGTCAACGCCTGCGGCCTGTGTGGGTCATACGAATGGCTCCGTGCGTCTTGACGAAGTTGTAGTAACAGAAGTTGAGGGCGACCGCAGTCCTAAAGTTTTCCAGTTTTTTGCTGAATGCGTTGGTTAACCTGGTCAGCCGTCGGCAGTGCGCCGGCTCGTCAGCAGCCTCGCCCCGCCAAACTGCGCCACTACCGGGCCTTCCCACAGGCGGCGCCTATCTTCGCAACCGATAGAACTTGTTGCCGGGAGTCGCCGTCACCGTGACGGAGTTGTTCGTGACTCCGCCGACCGGTCCCCACGCAGGATTCGCGAGACTGTTGGCGCTTTCCAGAGTGAAACCTGCCTCACTGGTCGGCCAGGAGACCGTCAGGCTGTTGCCCGACACGCTCACGGACAAGGTCGGTCGCGGCATGGAATAGAGACCGAAATCGTCGATCCCGAAATACCAACTGTCCGTGCCGGCGTGCGCGAAACGGAAGCGAACCTTCGCCTGGTTGTCGGCCTGCGGCAGCCGGAAGAATTCGACGCGTTTGGACTCGACTGGATCGTCATTCACTCGCGCGCTGATGAAGGGGGCGAGCCCGGTCCATTGGTTCTGCGCCACACCCACAAACGCCCCGTACGTCCCTCCTTTGTCCTGGCCGTCTGCCGGGTCGGTGTAGAATGCGATGGCTTCATCAGCCGTCTGCGCCCCGGTCGAGAGCGTTGCCACCGGATCTACGGCGTTGCCCGCGTCCAGCAACATATCTGGACCATCGAGCATATAAACGATTGGCAGCCACGTCTGTCCCTGGTCGATGGAGTATTCGACGGCTCCGATGCTGTCCTGGTTTTGTTCCCAGAGGCTGTGGAACGACAGATGCATATTCGCTTTGCCGGTCAAATCGAAATCCGGCGTGAACAGGTACATGACCTGGCTCCGCCCGAAGCGATAGCCCGAGTTCCCGATGAGGAAGCGGCCGGTGGCGAGGTTCTTCACAGAGGCGCCGTTGACGACGTTCGAAGGGTTGGCGGTGAGGACCTGGCTGTAATCCACTGGAGCGGCGTTGGTGTCGCTGTAGCCAACAAAGGAATTGGTAAAACGAGCCGTATTGACGACGACCCAGGTGGCGTAGGAGGCAGAATCGAGATTCCCGAGGTCCAGGTCGGGGTTCAACACCTCGGTGTAATTGGTCTGCGACCAACCGGATGGAAGGCCGCCTTCGGCGGTGGCGTCGAAGTTTTCGAAGATAACCGGCGCGGGCAACTGGAGGTTTACATAAGCGGCCACGACAAACTGGAGTTCGTTGGTGTAGCTCGTCGGCGTTGCTGCGTTGTCCCGGAAGACGAGTGTATATCGATTCGTACCGGCGGGCAGAAGCCCCGAGGTCTGGTAACTGACCGTGGTCACATTGGTCTCCCGGGTAATGACCGGTGAGAGGGTGTTGTCGTTGAGCGAAAGGAGAATCGTGTTCGTGGCGACGGCGGTCGAACCATCTTTCAGCGAAGCCCTGAACGCGATCTCGGGCGCGACGGAAGTCTGGCCCTGTCCGGGCGTCACAAAAGTGACGGCGGGTCCGGTCGGCTCGGGAAACTGAGCAAATCGGACGTCGTCGATGGCGATATTCTGGGTTCCATCGCTGCCCCCGGTCCGCTCGAGCTGCAGAGTCAGCACCTGGCCGAGGCTGCCCTGGTAATTGATGGTGACCGGATGATTCCTGGTGGCATCGCAAATAAAGGTGAGCGATCCGTTGGTCAGGACGTTGCCCCCATCCAGCACTCGCCAGTCATAGGAATAGTCCAGAGTATTGTCGTAGTACGGGTGAAAGTTGAACGACTTGATAATGACCGCCGCCGGGGCGGACGGGGTGAACACGATTTCGTGGAGATCGGCGATGCCGGAACTGTCCAACTGTCCCGCTGACCAAACGGCGTCGATGTAGTAGTCCCATCGTCCGCCCGTGGACTGCCAGTTCAGTCGGATGTCGGGCGTGCCGACGCCGGTCACCAGTACGCCGGGGCTCGAATCGGCGGCGTTGTCGCCGAACGTTTGCAGGATCTGTGCATTTTGACCCTGTCCGGGCGGGCTGGCGTCGAAGGTCAGGAGGGTATCCGCAAAGGCAGCGCGCCCGAGGAAGACCCCGGCTGCGGCGAGGGCGAGCGGTTTCAGACTTCGTTTCATGTGGTTGAGCTTCTTTTGCCGGTGAACGAATAGATCATGATTTGCGCATTCTCGACTTGGTTCCGAAGGCCGCAAGCGGAATCGATGAACACGGGCGAAGGCCGCTTCGAGGAGTACCAAGAACCTGAGCGAGATCGGGGCTGCCGCGATCGGGGCCTGGTCGCGCTCCTGGCGGCATGGGAGTGTTGAAGGCGTGCGCGAGTTTTGCGGACCGCGGCCTTCCAGGCCGCAGCGGTTCCGAACAGGCGGGATGCGTAGAAGTTTTTTCAAACCTATCTGGCTGCGGACGCGCTGCGGCCTGGAAGGCCGCGTCCGAACGCCGGGCAACTGCCGTCTCTTTCCCGCTCCACAACGGCAACGTTCTGGGCTAACAAGACGGCATGGGAAAGAAAGGTCGCGCAGGCCAAGGCCGTTTCGCAAAAGTCAAAGCCCCGGTCATCCCGGGCCTGGGCGCGGACTTGCCGGAATTGCGGCAGGCGCGGGCGCTGTGGCAGCTCAACCGCTTTGATGATTCCCTGCGGCTGTTCGAAGCGGCGGCGCGCCAATATCCCCAAAACCTCGTGGCGCTGATCGACGGCAGTCGGGCGCTGGGCGCGCGCTTCGAAATCGCGCGCGCGGAGTCGATGCTCGACCGGTTGATGAAGCTGGGCGCGCAACAGCCCGACATCCTCCATCTGGCCGGCCAGAGTTATCGGATGATTTTCCGGCCCGACAAAGCCATGGAATGCTTTCAACGCGTGCTGAAGATCACAAAGGAGATTCCCGACGCCTATCTTGAATTGGCGATTCTTTACGAGCGCCGCCACCGCGTGGAGGAGGCCCATTCGCTGATCGAGGATTGTTTGCGGACAGATCCCGGTTATCTGGAGGCGCAACTGTTCAAGGCCAGAATTCTTCGACGGATGAAGCAGGAGGCCGCGTCGCAGTCACTCTTCCGCCAACTGGCCGCGAACGAACAGGCTCATCCCATGGTGCGGGCGCAAGCCTGGGCGGAGATCGCCCAGACGCACGATCGTCGCGAAGAATACCCGCAGGCCATGGCCGCGATGCTGAAGTGCAAGGAGCTTCTCTTGCCACGCGAAGGCCCGGTACGTCACGAATCGGAAGCGGTGTTGCGGCACCTCTGCGGATTGACGGGGTCGCTGATGCCGGCCCATTTCCAGAGATGGGCGGACGCGGCGGGCGCATTTCCCCGCAAGAGGACCGCTGTGCTGGCCAGTTTTCCGCGTTCGGGCACAACACTTCTGGAGCAGGTGCTTGACAGCCATTCGGGGCTGGTGAGTTCGGACGAGCGCGAGGCGTTCGCCCGCGACATTTTCCCGGCCATGTGGCTGACGCAAGCGACACCGTCGCCCACGGCCGACACGTTGGACGCCGCTTCGGGCGAAAAGCTGCTGACGCTGCGGGACCGCTACCTGAATTACATGGCGGCGGCGTTGAACGAACCGATTGGCGACCGCGTTCACCTGGACAAAAATCCGACGCTGACGCTCGTGCTTCCGGGGTTTCTTCGCCTGTTCCCCGAGACTCGTTTGCTCATTGCGTTGCGAGATCCGCGTGACGTGGTGATCAGTTGTTTCATGCAGTACCTGCCTCTCAACCCTAACAGCGTCTGTTTCCTCACTCTCGAACGCACGGCGCAGCGCTATGCCACGGATATGGGCGTCTGGCGGAAGCTGCGGGAAATGATCGCCTCGCCCTGGCTGGAAGTGCGTTACGAGGACGCCGTTGCCAATCTGGAACGCGAGGCACGCCGCGCCCTGGAATTCCTGGGCCTGCCCTGGGAACCGCAGGTGCTGAAGTACCGCGAACGGCTCCGGCAAAAGGCGGTTGGCTCACCTACTTACGAGGCGGTCAGCCAGCCGCTTTACACCCGGGCGATCGGACGTTGGAAGCACTATCAGGAGTTTCTCGAACCCTGTTTGCCCATTCTGCAGCCGGCGATCGACGCCCTTGGCTACTGAGGGAACTCGACCCACGGTTTGGACCGGGGCATGTTTTCAAAATCGCGCGATTGCCTTGAGCCGGTCGCCAGTCTGTGACTTCGCAGCGGCTTCGCCAGCCCGTCGGCGCGTGGAATGATATGACGCGCCTCAGAATTCGGACGTTGCTGCGGCTCGCAGAGCCGCGCTCCAACGCCGGACGTGAGCCTCGTTCTGCTATTGCTGAATTCGGTAGAACTTGTTGCCGCTGGCGGCCGGCACCGTCTGCGGATTGTTCTGGCTCGGCGAGCTGCTCCATGACCCTCCCAACGACGTCGCTTCCTGCAGCGTGCCGGCGCCTGTCCAGGAGATCGTGATGAACCCTCCGGCAAGAGTTGGCGCGTTGAACACGGGTTGCTGGACAACGGTCCGGGCGCGGAAGGTTCGCAGCGCGTCCGGATTCGAGGTGTCATTCATCAGAATCCTCGTTCCGTCCGGTTTGATGGAGAACCATTCCAGATTGGCGTTGCCAGCTTCCTGGCCGGTGACCAATCGCAACGGGTAAACACCCGCGGTCGGCACGGCGAAGCCGACATTGACATCCACGGCGCCGAATCCCTTGGGACCGTCCCATTCGGCGACTCTGGGATTGGGATCGCCGCGGATGGTAGCCGTGACCGGGGTACCGTTGGTGAGATACGACTTGAGCTGGGCGGCTCCATAGTTTTCCGCGATCACCAGGACCGGAATCCGGACGTTGGTATTGATGTCGCCCAGCCTGAACGGGTAGCCGGTGTCTCCGGGGGTCGTCTGGAGCACAGCTACCGCTCCCGCCATCTGCGCCTGCTCGGCTTTGAAGGCGGAGTCGCAATTGGTGGCGCCGCGATCCAGCAGCACGATCTTGCCGGCCAGGCTGGTGTTCGTTCCAATCACACAAGCATCGTCCGGATTTCCACTCGGTGTGGCGTAAACGACCGTCGCTGTGAGCGGCGTCAGTGGTAGACTGCCGCCGAACTGCAGGCCGGTAATATTCGTGGCGATGGCCACGCAAGGAATGACGAGGTTGGTGGGAGAAACGAGCTGAAGCGTTTGGATGCCGACGGTCGCGGCGTTGAGCCGGAATTGATCCTCGTTGTTAATCCCCATTCGATAAAACCCGCTGGCAGGAAACCGGACGAAGGTGCGCACGTCGTGGACGAAGCTTTCCTCGAAGCCCAAAGTTCCCGGGATTCCAGGAAATGGCGCATCGTTCGGAAAGTTGGCGGTCGCACCGATAAAGGTGATCCAGTTGATGACGCCCGGGACGTCGAAGGTGTTGCCCGCTGCCGCGCCAGTGAGGTCCGCGATATTGGGACCGACCAACCCCGCCAGAACGGCCTCGGAGAATCCGATGCTCGCGGGCAGGTCGATTTGCTGCACCGTGGGGGGGTCCGGCTGGACAAGAGTATCCACCTGGTAAACGCTGACGTTGAACCCGGGTTTTGTCGTGTCCTCCGAACCGAGAGGGCTTCCCAGCGACGCCGGCAACGTCAAATAGTCTGCCACCGTAAACCGGAACTCGTTGGTCTGGGTTGTAACCGGCGTTCCGTTGTCGCTGAAGATGATCCGGTAGGTATGCGACGATAGTGCGGGCAAAAGTCCCGCGCCGTACTGAACGATCGTGTTGGTCTCCACTTTCTGAATCGATGGCGATACGAGGTTGCTATCCAGAAACAACTGGATCGAGTTGGTGTTCACGGCGGTGGACCGATCCCGCAGCGTGACGCCAATGTTCAAGACCGGTCCGACACTGACCGCATTGTCGGGAGGGTCCGCGCTGGCTAAAGTCGGCGTTCCCACTCCCGCGTCAACCACGTCCAGTGAAACCAGATCGACGTATCCGTCCGGAGCACCGCTCAACGAGTGAGACTGGATGACAATTCGAGCCGTGCGCGCGCCGACTGGAATCGTTCCGGTCTCCGAACCCTGGCCCCATTCCCTGGCGTTCAGGTATCTGCCGTTGTCCGCCTCGGGCAGAAGCGACACGAAGTCAAAACCACCCAGGACGACGGGAGTGCCCACCGGAGCGTTCGATGCGTCCAGAAAGTCCAAAGTCAGTTCGCTGTTGTCGTTATCCGTGCGATATGTGCAGAACCAGGCAGACATGGTGAATTGGCCCAGCCCGCTATCAATCTTGGCGGGGGTCAGCGTGGTCGTCAGGCTGACTAATTGCGTCATGTTCGTACTGCTCGGCCCGACGTCATAGGTGTTCGGAGGATAGGGTCTCAAATACTGAAGACCCGAACCGGCCGGTCCGGGCATCGTATAGTTTGCCGAATAAAGATACGTGCTGAAGGTGCTCCATCCGCCGCCGACACCCGGATTGGCCGTGCCGCCCACTCTGCACAGGGGTTTGTTGGGAAGGATCGTGGTGTTCTCGAAGCTGCCATCGGTGATCAATTCCGTGGCGTCGGCAGTGCCCACGAAGGACAGCCCTCCGGCCAGGACGGCCAGTCCCATTTTCCTTGTTGGTCTCTGATTCTTCATATTGCTCCAGTTTTTTGTTTTCGCTTGGTCTCTGATTCTTCGGCCTGGCTGGCCATTTACGGCGCACAGACGAGCGGCGTCTTGCCGTCCGGTCCGGGAACCTGCCATTCCGTCATGATCTTTTCCGCTTCCGCAGAATTCACGGCATGCCAGGTATCCTCGTTCAATCGCCGAACGAACGTGAACGACTGCGCTGCGCCGCGAGTGATCCGGCTCCCGGATGCACCAGGAGATTCCTGGCCGGATTGCATGGCTTCGATCTGCTGTTTCAATTCCGGCGCATACTTCTCGAGATACGCGATTCGCCGGCTGGCCTCGTCTTTCGGATTGTCGCTCGTCGAGACCACCACCGCACGCACCCCATCGAGTTCAGCATTGTTAATGCCGCGAATGGGAGGCGCCAGCGTGCGATGCGCAACAAAAAGCTTCTTCTCACTGAGATCGAAAAAGTAGGCGTTCTGGTCCGGTCGGCCGCGTCCGGCGAAAAAGCGAATGAACTGGACGGCGGCTCCAGCCAACAGAACGACGGCCAACGCGAGCATCATCAGGGCTCTTTTATTCACGCGCTAGTCAATTCTCCGGAGTTTGCCCTTCCCGCGCTAGTGGGGATCGGCCTTCGCCGACCACCAGCAACTGTTGATGTCGCAGGGAATGCGGTTGGCATCGAGCAGGCTGGCCCGTCCGTCGGCAAAGGCGTAGTTGGCGCGGCGGTTGTGCCGAAAGGCGCCGGAATCTCCTTGTGCCGCCCGATTGAAACCAGGGGAGGTGGGATTTACCTCCTTCCAGATCCACCACCGGTCATTCGGCCAGGCGTTCACTATATCGCTGTGTCCATCGCCAAAAAGAATCAATTGCGAAGGCGACTCGACTTTCGGCCAACGGCACATGTTGTTCTCGTAGCCGGCCGGCCGGCCAAACGGAGGCGACGAACTCCCCGAAGTCCAATGAACGTTTACGGCGCCCATGCCGCTGAGGAGTTCGATCTCGCCGCTCACAGCCCGTCCGATGACTTCCGGACGACGCGGAGTATTGATGCCCGCCCGGGCGCCGAGCGCATACACCTCTTTCTTTTCAGTCGGGCAATCGTACACCCGGGCGTTCCGGCCAACGAAGGGAAAAAGATAGGACCGCCAACTGGTCTCTATCCTTCCCTGGGGGATGAAGTCCTGGATCGGCGGGAACCACTCATTATTGTCGCCGATATAGAGGTGTGTCGCCAAAGTCATTTGCTTCTCGTTGTTCAGGCAGAAAATCTGTTGACCCTTTTCTTTCGCCTTCGCAACGGCTGGCAGGAGCAGCGAAGCCAGGATGGCGATGATCGCGATGACCACCAGCAACTCGATCAGCGTAAACGCCCGCATGCGTCGAAACCGTCTGCGGGGCAAATCGGTCGCGGAATTCGGTCGATTGTTTGCCAGATCGAACATTTCTTGCACCGGTAGCCGCAGTTTACGACCGACGCGCGGCGCGACAATAGCCCGTCTGGGGGGATGGAGGGTTACGCGGACGTGACGGCGGCGTCACGCCGGACGGTCCAAGGGCATCGGGCCATCACAGGACGCGACATTCGTGAACGAATCGCCATGTCCAAGCACCGTCCAAGCACATTCAGCACGTGTTCCTCCTTACTCGTAACCGAACTGGTGGAGAAAGGGGCGAAGGATGTCCATGTGCGGCGCCAGATACCTCTCGTAATTCTTCCATCGCCCGACAGCCCGCTGGTGGATCGGCTGGGAGGCATCGGCGTACGTGGGTGTGCGGATGCCCTTGGTCTGCGATCGTTCGTGGAAGACCAGGAGTTGTTCCGTCCAGGCCAGATCCAGAAACTCCGTGAGGCGCCGGATCTCCCGCTCGGGGCTGGCGACCAGGGTTTCGTAACGGACTTCCATCAAAGGATACGGCAGCGTCTTCTTCCAGTGCGCCCAAAGATCGAGCGAATGCGCGCTGAATTCGCACGTGGATCGAAGGTCCAATGCCGCCGCACTCGACGCCGCGAGGGGGATCAACGTGAAGAAATAGCTGAGGCAGACATCGCGGGGATCACGAAGAGGGAAAATAACTCTGGCCTCCGGAAAGAGGCGCAACGGAAGAGGCAAGTCGGGTGTCAAGCTCGGGTCTTTGTCGATGAGCAAACGCGGTCCGACCCCCTCGCCCAGATGCGCCTCCGTGAAGCGTAGATACGCAGCACGCCCCCCGGCAATTTGATCTACGTCGAGACCGCGCAATTCTCTGACGCTCTCGGCCACAGAACCGGGTTGCCGTACGATGGGATCAATGAATTCACGAACCAGGACGCCGGTTTCATCGGTGCTGACGGCTCCATCGTGCGCGTCCAGAATTTGCTCCAGCAATGTGGTTCCCGAGCGCGGGTGACCACAAAGAAAGGCGATGGAAACCGCTCGCGATCCGGTCGGCTTCGTGGCATGCCAGGCTTCAAAATCGGCGCGATTGAGGAGCCTCGCGACTTCGAGTTGGCGTTGACGAATGGCCCGGGCCTGCGCGAGACAAGGAACCGCCTGGGGCCGCAACGGCTCCTTCGCCTTGAACAACTCTTGCATCGCGGCGTCGTATTCGCCCATCCGATCCAGGATCGCCGCAAGTTCGTAGCGGAGCCGCCAATCCTCCGGGCCGCTGAAACGCGTCAGATGATTGGCCAGCCGCCTCCGGGCGTCGTCAAACCTGCCGTGCCGCCGTTCGATGTGGGCCATGAGCCGAATCGCCCTGACGTTTTGCGGCGCCAGAGAAAGGGCTTCGTTGGCACGTCGCTCCGCGTCGGCCAATTGGTTGCCGCGCTCATAGACCTCCCCGAGCATCGTGAGCAGGGCCGCATCGTGCGGCGCACAAGCGACGGCTTGCTCCATCCATTCAGCCGCCTCGCCAAACCGCGCCAGACCGAACAGCTTCTTCGCGGCCAGTGTACAGCTGTCGATAGGAGATGCCGCGCCGCAATGGGCGGCATCCCGGTAAGTGTGCAACGCCCTGTCAAATTCATAAGCAGCCCAGTGGCATTCGGCCAGTTCGTGATACAGATCGGCGTTGTCCGGCTGAAGCCGGGTCGCCTCCCGGAGGCGTTCGATGGCGCGTTGGACGTCGCCGCCCTGGAGGGCTTCAATAGCCTGTTCGCGAAGGAGAGCGACATTCATGCAGAGAGAGGTGGATCCATCGTCCGGTGATGCTGTTTACACCGTATGTCGCGAAACGCAGTCGATTTTCAATTCAGAAACAAGGCCCCGCAAAAAAACATCCCCTTTACGCCAAAACAAAACCCCGTCCGCGCGGGAGGGGGCATAGTCGAAAACGAACGCAACGGGCTGGTCTATTTCCGGCGACGGCGCATGGCCAAAGCACCCAATCCGAGGCCCAGCGCACCCAAGGCAACCGTGGAAGGCTCGGGAACCTGGTCAAAGGTGAGGTTGTCCAGCGCGACATAGCTTGGAAGCCCGGAGGTGGCGGAGAATCTGAGGGTAACGGCCTCTCCCGGCCTGATGTTCCCCGCGTTGAGGCCGGTGAGGATCGTATCCCGGCCGCCGGTGCTCCTGGTCCAGTTACCCGACGCGAGCGTGCCGATGTTGTCGAAGATGTCCCAATTGATGATCATGGTCTCGCCGAGGGCATACTCGTCGAGTTGGAATGAGTTGATCAATACTCCCATACCGGCGGTCGGCGTGAAGGTCAGGCTGATATTGGTGCTGCTGCCGGCGACGACGCCGTTGTTGAAATCGAGCTGCCCCACGTTTCCGCGCCCATCCCAGGCGGTGTAGGTTTGGTATCCGGCGCCCCAGGTCAGCCCAATGTCTGGAGTCCCGGTAATTCCGGCTGCGCCGGCACTGACGGTGTAGTCCGCGCTGTTCGCCGACACATTATCGCCATAGCCCGCGATCGTGGATATGTCGACATTATCGCCCGCGAAACTTCCGAATGTGATCTGCGTCGTTGCGTTGGCCGACGGCAGGGCGGACAGTCCAACGACGCCCAATCCGACGGCCCTCAGTGACGCGGGCTTTGTATTTCGTTTCATAGGTTGAGTCTCGATTATCAGTTCTCGCAGATACTCCGCCGCGGAAATCGTCTGGGCGAATTTTTTGTGTTGATGTCCCGCATCATAGGAGAGAGAGGATATTATTAACAACGCCCCCTTTTTGGGGATGGGCATTCCGCTGTCGGTGTGGCAAGCGAGGGTGGTCTTTGGGGTGCCGCCTCTGACAAGCCTTGGGCAATCGTCCGTTTTCAACGG
>DATEKZ010000342.1:0-6585 GCA_035277185.1 Verrucomicrobiia bacterium | reverse complement strand
CACTCGCGAGGGGGATGTGCCTGGAACTTATTCTGAGCTTTGAACTTTGAGCTTTGAGCTTTGCATCGCCGCGCGCGGGTCCCACGCGTCGCGCAGCGCGTCCCCTAGAAAATTCAGCGCGAGCAATGTTGTCGTGAGGAGGGCGCCCGGAAACACGATCAGCCACCAGTAGATGCGGATTGGGTTGATGCTGTCGGCGCCGTCGGCGATCAAATAACCGAGGCTGGCCTGCGGCGGCTGGATTCCCAGGCCGAGGTAGCTGAGGAACGATTCGTACAGAATGATGGCCGGAACCGTCAGCGTCAGGTACGTAATGATGATCCCGTAAACGTTTGGCAGGATATGCCTGAGCAAAATGCGCGCATGGCCCGCGCCCAGCGAACGGCTGGCCTCGACGAAACTTCTCGTCCGAAGCGACAGGACCTGTCCCCGCACAATGCGCGCCATGGTCAGCCACGAAACCGCTCCCAACCCGACGAACAAGAGCAGCAGGTTCGCGGCGGCGCCCGCTTCCGCGGAAAACCAGTTGACCAGCCACGCTTTGAACGATTCTTCGAGCACGGCGATCAGCACGATCACGAAAACGATGGAAGGCAATGAGTAGAGAATATCGACGAACCGCATCATCAGCGCGTCCCAACGGCCTCCGACGTAACCGGCCACCGCTCCCCAGAGGACGCCAATCAGCAAACTCACCAATGCCCCGACCACGCCGATCAGCAGTGAAATGCGTGCCCCGTAGAACACCCGGCTCAGCAGGTCACGCCCATGCACGTCCGTACCGAACCAGTGCGCCGCGCCCGGCGGCTGGAACTGCGCGTCCGTCAAAGCGACGGGCGACCACGTCATCGCGTGAGGAAGATGCGCGGCGATGCGCGGGTGCCCGAACACCGGCCAGATCAACGCGAGCAACACGACGATTGATAACAGCGCGGTCGAAACCAGCGTCACGCGTTGGCGGCGAAACCGGCGCCAGGCCCTTTGATTCGGACTCAGATGCGTCAGCTCACTCATACTTCACCCGCGGATCGAGCAGGCTATAGGACAGGTCCACGATGAGGTTCAACACGAGCAACAAGGCGGCGTAAAGAACGACCAGTCCAACCACCATCGGGTAATCCCGGCTCAGGGTGCTGTTCACCATGAACACGCCGATGCCGGGAATCCGAAATATGTTCTCCACCACGAACGAGCCGGTCAGCAAATCCGCCAGCAACGGCCCCGAATAGGAAACCACCGGCAGCACGGCGAGCCGGGACGCGTGTTTCAGCAGAACCGCGTTTTCGCTCAATCCTTTGGCGCGCGCCGTCCGGATGAAGTCCGAATGCAGCGTCGTCAACATTCCTTCACGCATCAGGCGGGAGATTCTCCCGGCAAAATAAAGGCCGAGCGTCATCGTCGGCAGGACGGCGTGCCAGGGGCTTTCCCAAAGCGCGACGGGGAACCAGCGCCATTTGATGCCGAACCCCATGACGAGAATGGGTCCGACCACCAGCGCCGGAATGCAGATCGCCAATAACGCGAACAGACTTCCCGCGTACTCCTGCCATTCCCCTTTGCGCACCGCCGTGTAGAATCCCAGCGGGAGACCGAGGCCCACGGCGAAGCAGAAGGCCATCGCGCCGAGCGCAAGCGACACGGGCAATCCCTGGGCGATGATGTCGGCGACCGAATGATTGCGATACTTTAGCGACGGACCAAAATCGCCGCGCAGCAGGCCGCCGAGGTAGCGGAGGTATTGCTTCCACATCGGCTCATCGAGGTGGTACTTGGCCTTCAGGGCGCGTTCGATCTCGGGTGAAGCCGGTGCGCGTTCCTTGTCGAACGGCCCGCCCGGTGCGACGCGGATCAAGGCGAATGCCAGGAAACTGATCACGAGCATCAGCGGAACCATGAACGCCAGACGTTTCAGTAAATAAGCCATCTTGATCGCGAGGTATTCAGCCGTGAACGGTAGCAGCCGACGTAAGGAGGCTCCAACTTCCTCTGCTCGAAATAGTCTTCAACGCCGCTGCTCAGCGACGCCCCGCCCGGATGGTAACCGCGAACCACGCGAAATACACAAAAACAAATCCGTCCGTGGAATGAACTCCAACAAATCCCCAGAAGGAAACGAAGCAAACAAAGTCATTCCTTGGATGTCGAAGTGAGCAGGGACTTGATTGCTTCGTCGGTTACGTAATCGGCCGGCGTCCTTCCAGACTTGTTGGTGATTGAAGGGTCGGCTCCTGCGGCGAGAAGGAGGCGGATAATCTCGATGGCAGCCTGTTGTCTTCCGGCTGTTCCGGGAGCGCCCGTCTGCGTCACGGCCCGGTGTAGCGGTGTGGAGCCGCTTCTGCGGCATACCTGATTGACACTGGCTCCGTGCTCGATGAGCGTCTCGACGGCAGCCGGGCTTCTGAAGCGGACAGCGTGGTGGAGTGCAGTCACGCCATTCTTGTCAGTCGCATGGATGTCCGCGCCCCGCTTCAGCGCCGCAACGAGTCGTCTCTGCTGGTCTGCGGCTTTCGGGTTGCGCTCGCAACAAATGTCGAAAAGCTCGTTCTCCATATCCACGGGTCAGGAGGCTAGTTGCTTCGCAGTCATGCATCACCACCTGATCGTCTAACAGCTATTTGACCAAACTGACTTTGGCTCAGGATGAGTCGATTTGGTCGGGAAATTTTTCATTGTTGTTTTCAATACGCCATTTGCGTGGCGCGGGCAAGGACCTCGTTTAGCCGGAATGAGAACGTCTTCGACGAATGAAATTTCGCGCGTTGAACCCCTGAACTGATGGATTGAGGCCCCAAAGATTTGAGACGGACAAAGATTGCCTCTGTATCTTTGTCCGCCCTGAATCCTATGGTTCGAACCATTGGATATTCAGTGTTCGATGTTTTTCTCCGGTTACTGACCCGCCGCCAACTTCACCTTGCGGATGGCGCGGAGTGGATGCTCGGCGCGGAGGTTGGGAAAGATCCCTTTGATCCTGTTCGAGTCGTAATACTCGATGCCTGTGTAAATGTAGAGCGGAACAATGGGCGCATCTTCGCGCACAAGCAGCTTCTCTGCCTCTTGCAGGCTCCGAAAGCGTTTTGACGGGTCGATCTCGGCGTTGGCCTCGCGCAGCAACTGGTCGTACCGCGCGCTCTTCCAACCGGTGCGGTTGTTTCCGTTGTTGCTCATGAACATATCGAGAAACGTGTTGGGATCGTTATAATCGCCAATCCAACTGCTGCGGCAGACGTCGAAGTCGAGTTCGGCCTGGGCGCGCAGGTACGTTTTCCACTCCAGCTTCCGCAGTTCAGCCTTGATGCCCAGTTCGCGGCGCCACATTTCCTGGAGCTCGATCGCAATCTGCTCGTGCACTTTGGATGACGTGTCGAAAAGAAAGTGAAACGAGGGAAACCCTTTCCCCTCGGGAAACCCGGCTTCGGCCAGAAGCCGGCGCGCCCGTTCCGGAGCGTAGCCCAGGCCCTCCGGCGGTTGGTAGCCGCCGACTCCGGGCGGCGTGTATCCCGAGGCGATCCTTTCCCCGCCCCGGGTGATTCTCTCGACGATTCGCCGCTTGTCGATCACCAGCGCGAATGCCTGGCGAACCCGCGGATCGTCGAACGGTTTTTTCGTCACATTGTAGCGATAGAAATAGGTGCCCAGGAAATCGTAGCGGTGAAAATCAGGACGTTTCAGCAGCAGATCGAGCATCTCAACCGGCACGAGATTCTTGTCCCAAACGATGTCCGCGGCGCCCGTCTCGTACAGGTTCAACGCGGTGTTCGCGTTGACGCACGGCAGGAGATCGACGATTTCGTTTTGCGTGCCTGCGGCGTCCCAGTAGCGCGGGTTCTTGCGCAGTCGAATCCGGTCATTCAATCGCCACGCAACCAGTTCGTACGCGCCGCTGGTCGGGACCGGACGCGTCATCAGCCAGCGGTCGCCGTGTCGCTCAATGGACTGGCGCGGGACAGCGGCGAGCGTTGGATACGCGCACAGGTCGATGAAGTAGGGCGTCGGATTAACGAGTTCGACCTGGAGCGTCCGGTCGTCGATGGCGTTCGCGCCGACCTGGGAAGGGTCTTTGATTTTGCCGGTGTTAAAAGACTCGCCATTCTTCACATAAAACAACACGCCGGCGTATTCGCTGGCCGTTGCCGGATCAA
Organism: Verrucomicrobiia bacterium; assembly: GCA_035277185.1. Taxonomy (GTDB): domain Bacteria; phylum Verrucomicrobiota; class Verrucomicrobiia; order Limisphaerales; family AV2; genus DATEKZ01. Next base: position 2,443 of record DATEKZ010000342.1, on the reverse strand, counting down.
GCGCGCGCAACCAGGAATAAACGAAATCGTGCGCGGTGATCGGCTCGCCCGTGGACCAGACCGCGTTGCTCCGCAGGTAAAAAGTGTAAACCTTGCCGTCCGGAGAAATTTCCCAGCGCGTGGCCAGACCGGGTGCCGGCGCGCCATTCGTCGGGTTGTAGCGGGTCAATCCTTCGAAGAGCGCGAGGGCGACGCGCCCGTCGGCCTGCCCGGTCAGGAGGGCGGGGTCGAGCGATTCCGGTTCGGCGCCGTTGATGATGACGAGGTCCGCCGGCGGCCCGGAACGGGCGCAGCCGGTGATCAGTGATGCGGAGAGGATGGAGGATAGAAGATAGAGGATGGCGGGAAGAATTGTCGGAGGCGCCGCGGTGCCTCCAAAACGACGAAGCGCCCCCGAACTGTTTTCGGAGGCGCCGGTCAAACAAGACATGGACCGTGGTTATTTTGGAGGCGCGGGAGGCGGGTTGGTCGCGGCCGGATTCGTCACGGCTGGATTCGGCGTCGTCAACTGAAACGAGCCCGGAGCGGAAGTCGCCGCGGTAGGAACGTTGGTCGCCGCCGGCGCGGTGGTTGCCCCGGCCGCAGCCTTTTGCCTCAACTTCTCCTCCACGGACTTGCCCGCATCGACGCGGTTGGCGTTGAGGACCGAAAGCAGCAGCGCGAGGCCCATGAACAATCCCGCCGAATACTTGGTGATCTTCGTGAGGGCCGTGCCTGAACCGGCTCCGAACAGCGCGTCGGTCGCTCCGCCGCCGAAAGCGATGCCTGCTCCGGCCTCCTTCTTGGGCAGTTGGATCAGGACCAGCAGGATGAGAAACAGACAGTTCAATACCAGGATGACGGTCAGAAATCCGATTAAGATGCCCATACGATTTGCTTTCTAAACTTTCTAAATGCTGTTCTTGATGATGTCGGAAAAACCCCGCTCTTCGAGCGATGCCCCGCCGACCAGCGCGCCGTCCACGTCCGGCTTGCTCATCAGCTCGCGGGCGTTCGACGGTTTCACACTGCCACCGTATTGGATTCGCACGCGGCGCGCAACGGTCTCGTTGTGGGCGGCCGCGATCTGCTGCCGGATGAAGGCGTGCACTTCCTGCGCCTGCTGGGCCGTCGCCGTTTTGCCCGTGCCGATGGCCCATACCGGTTCATACGCGATGATCGTTTCCTCGATCTGTTCGGCGGACAGTCCGGCCAGGCTGCCGCGCAATTGCGCGCCGACGACCAGCTCGGTCCGGCCGGCCTCGCGTTCCGCCAGCGTTTCGCCGACGCACACGATGGGCTTGAGCGACGCGGCGTGGGCGGCCAGGGTTTTTTTCGCGATCAGTTCGTCCGATTCCTTCTGATACTGCCGCCGCTCCGAATGCCCGAGAATGACGTAACGAACGGAGAACTCCTTGAGCATTCCGGCGGCGATTTCTCCCGTGTGAGCGCCGAAATTGTTTTCGCTCATGTTTTGGGCGCCGAGCCGGATATTGGTGTTGATGACCGCTTTCGACACCTCCGAGAGTGCGGTGAACGGCGGACAGATCACGATATCGACTTCCTTGATGTTCGTCAGCTCGCGCTTCAGGCCGTTCACAAGATCGAGCGCCTCGGCAACTGTCCTGTTCATCTTCCAGTTGCCGGCGATGACCAGTTTGCGTGCTTTGTTCATGCTCGCCCGTTTTCGAGATTTCGCGCGGTGCGGACGGTTACTTGTCGGTGAGTGCGGCGACCCCGGGCAAAACCTTGCCCTCAAGGAATTCAAGGCTCGCCCCGCCCCCGGTGCTCACAAACGTGACTTTGTCCGCGAGACCGGTCAGATTCAGCGCCTTCACGCTGTCGCCGCCTCCGATAATGCTCTTCGCGCCATTCCGGCCGGTGGCTTCGGCCACGGCGCGGGCGACGGCGAACGTCCCTTCGGCGAAACGTGGATCCTCGAAGACCCCCATGGGGCCGTTCCACAAAATCGTCTTCGCCTTGTGGATCACGGCGGTGCAGGTCTGGATGGTCCTCGGGCCGATGTCCATCCCCGCTTCTGCGTCGGGGATGCTGGAGCCGTCGTTCACGCGCGGGTTTTGAATTTCGATGACCGGCTTGCCTTTCTTGTTCAATTTGCCGGTATCGAGCGGCGTCCCAACGACGTTGTCTTCGGGCAACAGAAATTGCACCTTGCGCGCCTTGGCCTTTTCCAGCGCCACTTTGGCGACGTCCACGCGGTCCGGCTCGACCAGCGACCGGCCGACCTTGTGGCCGAGCGCCAGGAGGAAAGTATAGGTCATCGCGCCGCCGATGAGGATGGTGTCCGCTTTGTCCAGCAGGCGGTCGATGACGTTGATCTTGTCCGAGACCTTGGCGCCGCCGAGGATGACCACAAACGGGCGGGCGGGGTTTTCCAGTTCGTCACCGAGAAACTTCAGTTCGCGCTGCATCAACAGGCCGGCTGCGCATTGGCCGCCGCGGG
>DATEKZ010000341.1:0-9128 GCA_035277185.1 Verrucomicrobiia bacterium | reverse complement strand
ACACGTTGGTAAGTGATCCGTAGCCGGTCGTCCACAATGCCGGGACAATCGTGCCGTAACCGACCGTGACGTTCGGCGTCAACGGATTCACCCCGCCGTAACGGAACGGTCCCATCACGTTGTTCGTCACCCGATCGCCGTAGTTCTGGTTCACGTTCTGGTGATCGGCGATGCCGGTGATGTCGAACGTCAGCACCGTGGGCCGGAGCGCATCGTCGGGATTCAGTGGATTCGTGCCATTGGCCACCTCGAAGCCGTCCGACAAACCGTCGCCGTCGGTGTCCGGGTTGCGCGGATCGGTTCCGAGTTGGGACTCCTGAAGATTGGTCAATCCGTCGTTGTCGGGATCAAGTGCCGCATCGTTCGTGCGCGGATCCAGGTTGTGCGTCACCTCAAAGGCGTCCGGCATTCCGTCGCCGTCCGTGTCGCGATCCGGAGGACATAGGCCGGCGCCTCCCGCCGCGACAATCGCCTGGACTTCATTACTGGAGAGCGCGCGATTGAGCACCATTACCTCATCGATCAGACCGGGCCACTTGTAACGTGAATCTCGGAGGACGCCCCATTCGCCAATCTTTGCCGTGTAGGCACGGTGGGATCGGAGGAGTTGGCCGGCCCCGGCGGTGCTCACCGCCTCCTGGATGCCGTTCTTGAAAAAAGCCAGTCGTCCGTCGGAACTCCGCCACGTAACTGCCAGGTGATACCATTGATTCGAATTCATCACCGTGGTTCCGGCAATGCTGGCTCCGGATCCGTTGGTGAACGCGATCGTAAATGTACCGCGATGTGCCAGTGAACTTTCGCCGTTGTAGAGGAGGAAGGTATTATTACCCGCGAAACCCGTATCCCATTTTCCAATGATTCCTTGTCTGGGGTCGCCGATGTCGGTCAACCGGTTCACCCACGCGGCGACGGTGAGTTCCGCGGCGTTGTCAATGCCCTCCAGGTGGCCGATGTCCACATAGTCATCGTTTCCGTCCAGGCTGAACGCCGTCCCAACATTGCCGGCTCCAAATGAAGCGCCGTTCACAAGCACGCCGTGGTTCGTGCTGGCGCTGTCGAACGCATTGGTTTCTCCGCGCCACCAGACAACCAAACCCGAGGGCGGTGGCAGGCACTCCGGCACCACCCGCAGGATGCGGTCCTGGTCGAACTCTGAAATGTAAAGCGCGCCATCCGGCCCGAAGAGAGCATCTCCGGGACTCGCGCCAAATCCGACCGCGTGAACGATGTTGGTGCCAGTCACGGCGTTCACTTCCAACAGGCGGCCGGTTTGATCCACGCCCCAGAGGTTGGTGCCGAAGAACCCGCCTGGGCCCACATCGAAATGGAAATTCGTCAGACCGGTGGCCAGCGAACCATTCAGTAGCGCGCCATTCGCGCCGTAAACGCGCAGGACGCCGAACTGGTCGGAAATGAAAATCCGGTTGTCCGCGCCGACCGCAAAGTGAACGGGCGTTGCATTGCCGGGCAACGACAGCAGCAACGTCGGCGCGCCGCCGGTGCTGGCCCAGACTCCCTTCTGTGATCCACTTACTTCAAGGAATAGCAGGCGCCCGTTCCGGTCGAACTTCGTCGTTTGCGGATTGCTGAAACTCGCGGAGGGCCCAAACAGCGGAACGACCGACTGGTCTGGCCGGATGGCGCGGATCCTTCCCCCACCGGTTGCGGACCCGGCGACCAGCACCGAACCGGCCAGGCCGGAAATGTTGCCGGTCGGGTCAAACAGCACGCCATCCGGATCATCAATCGCCACGTTGCCATACTCGGTAACCGGCGCGCCGCCGGCACCGACGCGATGGATTTTCACCGGGTCGCCGGACGCCCCGGCGTTGGTGCTCGAGCCACTGTTGTCGCGGCCGACGAACAGTGTTCCGTCTGGCGCAAACGACAGTTGTATCGGATCAATGACCGTCGCGTAGTGCGAGATCGCCAGTCGCTGGTTCGGAATCAGAGGCTCGCTGTCATCGCCGTCCGACAACCCGTCGCCGTCCGTGTCCGGGTTGTGGGGATCGGTTCCGCGTTGGGATTCCTGAATGTTTGTCAACCCGTCGCTGTCCGGGTCCTCGCCCGCATCGTTGCGGAACGGATCGAGGCCGTTGGCGATCTCGAAGCCATTGGTCATGCCGTCACCATCTTCGTCCCCGGCAAGCGGCCGGATTTCCAAACCAACCGGCGCGAACGCCAGGGCCTCGATAAATGACGCATCCGGGCTGGCGCTGATCGCGACGGCCGCCGATCCCGCCGCGGCAGTGGCAGGAATCGGGATACTTGCCACCGCGCTGGTGGAACCCGCAGAGACTTGTACCGCTGCATTGGTATCGAACTGGAATCGGAACAGGCCGGCGCCCAGCCCCGCTTCGTAATTCGCCGTGACCGGGATGATCTGACCCGCGATGACGCGCGTCCCATTGGTCGGCGCCGAATCGAACACAGCCGCCGTGGTGATGACAAACGCCACACCCTCAGCAGGCACGGCTTCGCCGCCGACGTTCTGCCACGCGTTGGTTGAGGCGTCGGTCAGCCCCGGAAGCAGAAGATTGGTGTAAGTCACGCCGGGCCGGAGCGGGCGGCCCGGCGTAAGGCGCAACTGTCGATTGCCGTTGGCCAGCACGGCGGCGAACGGCGTCGCTACTCCGGCGTTGTTGGTGACCACAATCCGGTTCGTGAGGCTGGCCGGGTCCAGGGCTTCATCGAAGTCGAACACGAACGCGGTGGGCCACAGCGACTGGCGCACAGCGCCATTCGTCGGGTTGACCGAGAGGAGTTGCGGCGGACGGATGTCGGGCAGCCGAAAACTCCGCGCGATTGACGACGTGTTCGTCGAAGCGTCGGTCCCGCGAACCGTGGCGGTCACGATCGAACCGTCGCTTGGAGCGCCGGCGAGCGAGAAGGTGAACGTGTTTGTGACGGACGCGTTTGGCGCTGAGACCACGGCGAGAGTCTGCGTTGAACTCACGCCGCCGCTCAGCACGACTTCCAGCAGGTGGTTCGTGCTGTTGTCAGCCGAGCTGACGATCAGGTTCAGCGGTTGCGCAGGATTCAAGACCGCGTTCTCCACAGGGCTAACGATGGCCAGCAACGGCGGTGTGCCGTCGATTACGTCCAGATCAATCGCCCCTTCCGCCGACTTCAGCCCGAGTGCGTCCGTGGCCTGCGCGCGGAACTGGATGGAGCCGCCCGGTGGCGAATTGGACGGCACGACGAGATTCAAGGTGCGTTGCGCGCCGCTCGTGAAGTTGGTCACGAACGAAAGTCCACCCACGGCCGCGAGAGTCACGTTGGTGACCTGCACGTCATCCGTGGCGCTGACCAGCAGCGAGAACGGCTGACCGTTGAAGAGCGGCCCGGTCGGCGGATTGATGCGGGCCAAGACGAGCGCGGGCGGTTGATTCGAGATGACGTTGATGACCAGCGTTTCATTGGTGCCGGAAAGGCCGAAACGATCGAATCCCTGGGCTCTTACGGTGGTTGACCCGCTCGCGGGCAACGTGACATTGGCGCGGTACGGGAAGTTGGTGTCTCTCCCAAGCAGGCTGAATTCCTGGCCTTGGGTAAACTCGACGCTCGCGCCCGCTTCATTCACCTCCAGGATCGCTTCGATTGGCACGGTGCTTCCCGCCACGGGCAATCGGCCGTCAGCGATGCGCAAGGTCGCAATCCTGGGTCCAATCGTGTCGAGGGTGGCGAAGGTGGCGACGAACGGTTCATTGGTCGCACGATTGCCAGCCAGGTCGAAAACATTGCTCACGGTGAGGGTGTAGGTCGCATTGACCTTGAGTTGAGCGTCTGGAGCGAAGGTTAAGACCAGACCATTCAGCCCCACGCTGTTGGTCCCGGGCACGGGACCATCGGGACCAACGAGCGAGACGAAGTAATTCGTGTCGCGAATGGCTTCGTTGAACGCGAGCCGCATCACGGCGCGCGGATCGATCTGGATCTGGTTGTTCGTCGGGAAGATCGAGAGCAGCACCGGCGGATCGTTGTCGGCGGTGGTGAAGCTGGAAATAAACGGGAAAACGAGCGGCCGCCCGATCAGGTCGGTGGGTCCCCGTCCGATCACGCCCCCCTGGGCGTTCTTCCGTTCGCCATCGATGACGATGACTTCATAGGTCTTCTCGCTCTGCAAGGGCGCGAGCGGCGTGATGCGAACCAGACGAGGCACGCTGTTGGACGGGTCCGGCAGCAGTTGCACGGTCGCGGGAACGTTGCTGGTGCTGGTGTTGAGTCGCAGATAGATGCCGTTTGGATCGAGGCTGTTGGTGGCGAGCGCTTCGTTGAAGAGAAGCTCAACCGTCGTCGTGATCGGAATCTCCACTGCGGTGTTCGGCGGTGTCACACTCACCACGCGCGGGTCGTCCTCGTCCAATCGCACGTCGCCGAGGTCGAGCACTTGACCGTTGGCCGACAGCGCCGAAGTCAGACGCGCGATGCCGGCAACGCTTGCCGCGATGGCCTCCAGGTTGAATGTTCCGACCGGGATGTTCGACAGACTGAACAAGCCGACGGCATCCGTGCGGACCACCGCCCGTCCGGGCAAACCGCTTTGTGAAGCAAAGGTCAGGAGCACGTCCACGCCCGGCATGGGCGTCGAGCTGTCGGCGCGCACGAGCCGGCCGCGCACAATCCCGCTGGCGCCGACCGTGAGCGTCACTTCATCCAATTCGCCGTTGGTGACGATGCTCCCGTTGAAACTGACGCCAAGTGCCGCCGCCTGGGCGGTCAGGCGATACGGGCCGATCGCCACGTTGGTGAAGTCGAAACGGCCGGTCGCATCGGCCAGCACGCTTTCGGCCTCGTTGGAGAACAGCGGAGACTGGATGCCCAGTAAGACCGCGGCACCGACAGCCGGTGTGGTACCGTCGCTCAAAAGCACCGTACCGGAAACTCCGCCGACGCCGGGGAGCCGTAGTTCGACCGAGTTCGTGCTCCCGGCAGTTGCAAGCACGACATTGGTTGCGACCAGACTTCGGGTCTCGTTCAGTCCGCGCGACCGGGCACTGATAGAATAGGTGCCGAGTGGAATGTCATTGACGAAAAAGCGACCTCCAGGATCCGTGTCTCCTCCTGCGTTGAAATTGTTTCCCGCGATTTCAACGGCTGCGTCCGCCGGAATGCTGTTGGTTCCAGGGACGAAGACTTGCACGATTAAGCCGGCCGCCGGCTGCAACGGCACGTCGATCTGGAAGAGCGCCACGTTCTCCGGCAAAACGCCGTTGTTGTTGCCTCTGCGGTTTGTGATCGGATCTTCCGCCGCGAGCGAAAACGCCCCCGCCGGTGTGCCCGGAAAGCTGAATCCGCCGTCCGGCCCGGTCGTGACGGTCCGCGAGGGCGTGAGGCCGTCTGCAAAACTGATCGTGACCTGCGCGCCCGGAACGAAACCATTGCCATAACTGTTGACGACGAAACCGCGCACCTCGCCGCGGGACTGTTCGACGAGCAGCACGTCGTTCGTCTGGCCGTCAAAGTTCAAGATGACATTCAACGAGGCGCCGATACCGGTGACCGGGTCCTGGCTCGAGAGCCGATAGGTTCCGAGCGGCAGCCCGCCCACGAAGAACGCCCCGTTCGTGTCGGTCGTGGTGAAACCGATAGTGCCCACCGCCACCTGCGCGAATTGCACGACGGTTACCAGGTCGCGCTTTACGAATCGGCCCTGGATCGCGCCGGTCGCGCCAAGCCGGACGATGACACTGTTTGTCCCGTCGCGCGCGACGGAGGCCGGGACGCGACCGAAGATCCGGGTGGGGCCGCTGACGATCTGCGCACAGACCGCATATTGGCCCTCGAACAGGTTCTGGAAGAGAATCCGGCCGCTGGCATCATTGGTTCCCTGGAAGCGCTCCTGCGGATACGTTCCCTGTTCGAGATCGACGCTCGCCCCTGCTGCCGGCGTGCCATCCGCGTTGAGCACCGTGACAGCGAGCGCGCCTTTACCAAGCAAGCGCACATTCACAAAGTTTCTCACGTCGTTGGTGCCAGTGGGGAGCACAATGACCGATGCCTGACCGCGAAGGCCGGTCGTCGGATCGTCGGCCTCCACCGTGTAGCCCACGCCGGGTTGGCCCTCGTTGTTGATCGCGTTCAGGCCGATTTGGGTGTCAAAAGTCCCGTCAACCCGGGTGTGAATGACGAAGTCGTTGCCGAAACTGATCTTGACGTTCACGTTGCTCCCGACCCGCGTGACGCCATCGGGCTGAAACACGATGCCGCCGAGCCTGCCCTTGGTCTCGCGATCGGACGGGAATTGCAGAACGACGTTCGTTTCGTTGGGATTGATCGAGGAGGTCCGGCCGCTCGTGCTGATCACGACGGGGAAGAACGGTGACGCCGCTTGCAGCCCCCAGTCACCGGCGAACGCCTGGCCCGGGAATTCGAACGTTCCCAGCGCCGGATCGCTGTTGCGCTCGCCACGAATGATAAAGCCGGGCTTGCCGTTGGGCAGCGGACCAATTCCCGTGAGCCGCACTCGCGCGCCAATCGGCACGCCCTGGCCGTTAAGCACCGTCCCGGAAATCGTCCCTTCGCGCAGGAACCGAATGTCCGCCACGGCCGTCTGACCGTCGAAGGAAAGAGTCGTTTCGGTGAACCCCCAGGTGAGCGGATTGAACGTCGCGCCTTCCCCATTGAGGAACGGATCAGCCGCGCCCGTGAAGATGGCGAACGCTTCGCCAATCGCCGCCTGGATCTCGCCTGCGCTGGACCCCTTGTCAGCCAGCGTCTTCAAAATGCCGCTGACATCCGTGTCGGCGGTCAACGGCGCCGGCGCGCTCAGTTCATATTTCTTCAGCTCGAGGTTTTCAAACTTGTAATTGCCGTTCTCGTCCGCCTCCACCCAACTGAAACCGTTCTGTTCGGGTATGGCGACTTTGGCGCGCGGCACCGTGTTGCTACCGGTGGCGTCGAGCACGCGCCCAACGATGCGTCCGGCGGGATCCAACCGAATCACCGCGAAGTTATCGACGCCCGGCAGGACCTCCACGTCGGCGCTGCCCAGCCTGGGGAAATCGAAAGCCGGATTGGATTTCGCAGGTCCGTTCGTCGGGCTGCGCTCGACGCCGGTGTTGATGGTGCGTCGTCCAGTCGGCACCCCGGGCAGTGTAAAAAAGCCGTTGACGTCCGTGCGCACCAGCGCCTCGCCGCCGCCCACAATCGCGTTGGAAACCGGTTGGCCTGTGCTCGTCTCGACGCGGCCAATCACGGTGGAACGTCCCTGCAGGGCGAGGTTCACCACAGTCGCCGAACCGGCCACCGCCGCGATGTCGCGCCGTTCGCCTTTGCGTTTGCCGTCGAGCGAAATCGCCACCAGATCGCGCACGCTCACCGGAACACCCGTGGCCGTCCAGAACCCGTCGGCGTCCGCCGTCGCGGTGGCCACGACATCCCCGAACTTCCCATCGGCGAACTTGCCGACAAAAACCTGCGCCCGCGCATGCGGCGTCACTCCATCCGCCTCGGTCACCTGTCCCGTCAGGCTTGTGCGCACCACCACGTTTGTGCTCAGCACAATCGTCACGTCGTTGGTTTCACCCACTTCGTCGATGACATCGCTGACCGTGCGGAAAAGACCGGTCGGGCTTTGCGCCTGAATGCTGAACACGCCCAGCGGCACACCGAAGAAGGCAAACCGGCCGTCCTGATCGCTGAACACCCCGCGGCCCAGCTCGCGCGAGTCCGGGTCGGGGAACAGATTCACCGCGGTCTGGACGGCGGGTGTCGTGGCGTCCGCCAGCACGACGCGGCCGGTCACAACGCCGCGTCCGCGGAAACGCAGCGCCACGGGAACGATGGTGCCTTCGCGCGGTGAGCCGGTGGGCACGAAATCACGGAGGAGCGCGCGATCAAGACCCTCGGCCTTGGCGATGGCTTGCGGCAACGCTCCAACGGCGAACGCTTCCAGCAGCGTATTCTGCGCGCTCGGTGAGTTCGCCAGTTGCAGGAGTTTCTCGGCCTGGAGACGGTCGTCACCCGCGGCTTCCAGAATCAATTGAATCGCCTCTGGCGGCAGCCCGCCGGTGTCGGTGGCCGAGATCGAGTAAGGAATTCCAGACAACACAAAATCAAAATCAAAGTAGCCGTTCTCGTCGGTGAACACCTGGCTGACGCGCACGATGAACGGCGGGCACTCGCCGAAACCTGAGCTTTGAAGATCATACATCGTCAATGTCACGGGCACGCCGCCGGCCGGACTGGCATCGGCTCGCGCAACCCGGCCGCGGATGGCGATGCCGTTCCTGACATTGGTTTCGTTGGTTCTCACCCCGTTGACGACCGGATTTCCGCGTGGATCGGTCACATTGCTGACGGTCATCGTTCGTTGAATGATTCCGCCCACGGGCCGGCGCATGTTCAGAAGCGCGACCCGGCCGCCGGGCTGGATTTGGACCGAACCGGCGACGTTGCCATTTTCGAGCGTGTAGGCCGACGGTACATTCACCTTCTCTTGCGTCATCGGTTTGGAGAAGAGCACCGCGACCACCGTCCCGTAATTGTTCGGCGGCAGGCCCGGCACTTGTGGAAAACAGGGCCTGGTCGGACGCCCGGCCTGGACGGTGATGTCTTGAACGACGGCAATGAGCGTGGGCGGCAGTTCCGTCACGGGCTGGACGGTCGCCGCCATTGTGGACTCTGCCGTGCCGTCGCAATTCTCGTCCACCAGAAGCACGGCATTGGTGTCGCCCGGCAGGAAACGGAAGCAGGTGTTGGCGGGCGGATTCGAAAGGGTCCATTCCAGGCGCCGGCCCGTGCCGTTGGTGCCGAGTTGCACAACAGAAAGGACCGCCTGCGATACCGCGTTGGTCGGACGCCATTCGATCACGTCAGGCAGGGACGCCGCTCCGCCGGCGTCCGCGGCCGCCAGCAAATGCCCCCGGGCGCCGCGATAAGCGAGCGACTGAACGGCGTCGCTGGTTTGGAGTTCCGCCTTCAGGCGGTTCTGTTCGATCGAGATTTCGAATTGCGAATCACTCACGCTGGCCAGCAGCCATGCCTCGCCGCGGCCCGCGAAATCAGCCGCGCGATCCGTCAGCCGCGCCGTGGCATCGAGCGCGTCGTGAAATTCAAACGCCGCCATAACCGCCTCGCGCCATTCACGGCCCGCGTCGGTCTCACGCAGGATCTGGTCGAAG
>DATEKZ010000340.1:0-6882 GCA_035277185.1 Verrucomicrobiia bacterium | reverse complement strand
CAGGGGCTGCTGCGGCTCACAGAGCCGCGGTCCGTTTTGGTTGCGGCCCTGCCGCTCTGGAAATGTTCGGACTATTCCTGCGCCCAGAAGTCGATGACAAACACGTCGCCGAGGACGGGGCCGACGATTTTGCCGAAGGCTTTGTGATCGGCATGCTCCAGGTAGATATCGCGGTCCTTTTCGCTTGTGAAGGTCAGGATGAATCCGTGGGTGAATCCCTTGTCGTGCTTTTCCGGGCTGATATTAGTTCCCCATTCATAGCCCTGGATCTCCTTGATCTTCTTTTTCAGATCACGGAAGGCGTCTTCCACCTGTTTGATCTGTTCTTTGGTCGTGCCGTCCTTGAACTTGAAGGCCACTACATGGTGTAGTCGCGTCTTCTTTGAGGGCTTTTCAGCGGCCGAGATCGTCAGGGTCAAGGCGAGCGCGACAGCGGCGGAGAGAATCAGGGCGGGTGTTTTCATAAGTGGGTGGATATTTCTGTGTTGTAGATGCGGACCGTAGCAGCCAGCCACTGACGAAGCAAGACCAGCGGCGTTAATCCGCGAGATCGGTTCAGTAATAATAGGCCGTGTTGTCTCCTGGTCCGCCGACGGCGCGCTTCTTGACTTGAATCTTCGGCCGAACCACCACGCTGCCGTCCGCCTGTCCAACCGGCTGATCCGGGGTCAGGGAGAATTGCAGGAACAATGTACTCACACCCGTGGCGTCGAACCTTCCGAGATGGCCCACGTCCCAGAGCTTGCTGCCGGGCGAGTCGCTGATGCGGTGTGTGATAAACGCGCGAGTCGAATCGCACTCGTCCGTGTTTCGGGGCCAGGCAGGTTCTTTGTCCGGGGCATTCGTGTCCGTGCTTCCGCTGGGTGACTGGAATTTCATCCGGGGAAAGTTGGCCAGCCACATATACGGTGTATAGACGTTGGCTGCGGGAGTATCCCAGCCTCCGTAATCACGGGTTGTGTTGTCGGCGAAGTTCGCAGGGCTGGCGTAATTGCGCCAGAGTCGTCCGAACGATTTCGCGGTGATCGGACAGATGAGGATCCATGTGTTGGGCACGTAGGTGCGCCGCATCGAGTCCACGATGCTGTCCTTGCGGCCGTTGAGCCGGTGGTAATCCGGGCTGCCGTCGTCGTGTTGCTGAAACCTTCCCCGGTTGTCGTCGGCGTACAGGATTTGGCTCAAGTACTGTTCGCGGATGTTGTTCAGGCAGGCGACGCGGCTGCCTTTGTATTTGGACTTGGCCAGTGCCGGCAACAGCAATCCGGCCAGAATGGCAATGATCGCGATGACCACCAGCAGTTCGATCAGCGTAAAACCGGTTCCTGGCCGACCGGGAGGGCTGACTGAGAGGTTGGGTGTCAGGCTCAAGCGCATCATCGCTGCTGATGGTGGATTTGCCGGATCATGCTCCTCCGCGTATTCGACGTCAAGCAGCCGGCCGGGCGGCAGATGCTATGCGCTTTTATTTACTTCGACTACAACGATCGACACCGAGTGACTTTGGCCTCGTCGTCGTCCTCGAAATGGCGTAACAGGAGCACACGTATGCCCAACCAGAACCTGAAAGCCAATGAGCTTGTGGCTACTATTGTCGTCGTATCAGTCGTTGCGGCGGTCCACGCAGCCCTCGCCGGTGAACCGACGATTGCCACATTTGCCGGAACAGGCGTCTCCGGATTCTCCGGTGATGGCGGCCCCGCCAACCAGGCTCAACTGAATAATCCCTATGGCATCGCGCGCGGTCCGGACGGCGCCCTCTACATCTGCGACATGGACAATCATCGGATTCGACGGGTCGCCAGGGACGGCACGATCACGGCCGTCGCCGGGACCGGCAAACGCGGTTACTCGGGCGATGGCGGCCCGGCATTACAGGCGGATCTGAACGAGCCGTATGAGATTCGTTTCGATAAAGCGGGCCATATGTTCTTCGTGGAAATGCGCAATCACATCGTCCGGAGAGTGGATGCAAAGAGCAAAATCATATCAACGGTGGCCGGAACCGGGGCGGAAGGCTTTTCAGGTGATGGCGGACCGGCGATCAAAGCGCAGTTGAAGCAGCCGCACAGCATCCAGTTCGACAGCCGGGACGATCTCTACATCTGTGATATCGGGAATCATCGGATACGAAGGGTGGATATGAGGACCGGCTCGATCTCGACGTTTTCGGGAACGGGAGAAGGACGGCCGACGCCGGATGCCGCGAAATTTGCGAACGTGCCGCTCAACGGACCACGCGCGGTCGATTTCGGCAAAGACGGCAACATGTGGCTGGCGTTGCGTGAGGGGAACGCGATTTACCGGCTCGATACGAAAGCCGGCACAATTCACCACATTGCGGGCACCGGACGAAAGGGCTTCACGGGAAACGGCGGTCCGGCCAGGCAGGCAACGCTCTCAGGGCCGAAGGGAGTTAGTGTCGCGCCGGACGGGAACGTCTATTTCGCCGATACGGAGAGCCACGCCATCCGCAGGATCGACGTTCGGAAGGGAACGGTCGAGCTTGTGGCGGGGACAGGCGAAAGGGGTGACGGTCCGGAAAGCGATCCACTCAAGTGCAAGTTCGCGCGTCCCCATGGCATCTTTGTCGATGGCGACGGAGCGATCTTCGTTGGCGACAGTGAAAACCACCGCGTACGGATGATTCGCTGATCACTCCATGGGCTTCTGCATCTGGGCCTGCAAAGCGGCCGTGATGCGGGCATCGGTTTCCTGCAGATGAGCGCGCGTGGTGGCGTCGATGACGCTGTTGGCGCCGAGCACCCGTTTGATCCTCGCCTGCGTATCCCCCAGGCTGGCCCGGGCGAGGGTGGTGGCATCCTCCGGAAGACCCGATTGTCCGGTCCGGAGCACCAGACGGATCAATTGCTTCAACTGCTCGCGTTGCAGGTTCCTCCGGAGGCTGGAGATTCTGGCGGCGTCGGCGTTGAGTTCCGACCAGATCGAGGTGTCCAATCCGCTGAACAGGTCAGCCATCAGGAAGGGCTTTTCCTCCGGGGCAAAGCGAAGTTCGTTGTCCTGGACACGCGATAGCGTGGCTGAATGGTACAGCCGATTGAGCACGGCGCGCTGGAGGTTGAGGACCGAGTCGTGCCACGGATAGTCAATGCGCTGCGCGCCGAAGAGGCCCTGGATCCCGTCGAGGCCGGGCAGACGCTCGGCGGCAAGCCGGTTGAGGAGCGTCGCCGGCAGGCGGAAGATGTCTTCCTTGAACGCGTGGCTTTTGAGCAGATCGAGGGCCTCGCGCTGTTTGTCGGCGGGGACGGGCGCGAACGGGGGACGTCCGTTGGGATCGCCGACGTGGTCGCGGTAGTGGTAAACGCCACCAATAAACTTCGAGGAAGTGACAAGGCCGCGGAAATATTCATTCATACCACGAGCGAGGGAGCGGCGCAGTACCTGATAGCCCTCGCCGGGTTTGAGCAGCGCACCCTCCATCGATGCCCACAGTTCATGGATGATGGCAAATCGTTTCCGGAAATAAACCAGCGGATTCGACGAGGCGTCGAACTGATTGACCAACGGATCGATCGCATTTGGGGAATAAGTTCCCAGGGCATCCTCGTCGGTGGAGTAGGGGAGCAGAGGATCGGCCGCGCGCGAGGCGATCTTGTTCAGCTCGGCCCGCTCATCGCCGATGATCGGTTTATAGGCGTATTCGATGGCCCAATAGTCGTAGGGGCCGAGCGTGATGGGAACGAAGTGCCCCTGCTTCTCGCCTTTGGCCGCGATAATGATCGGATTGTAATCCATGACCGAACCGGCCTGGCTGAGTTCGGTGGTTTTCCGAATATCGTTCAGTTCCTCGGGTTTTAGAATCGTGCTGGCGCGGAAGTTGTGGCGCAGGCCGAGCGTGTGCCCGACTTCGTGCGCCGTGACTTCGATGAGGAATTCACGCATAAGTTTCTCCTCGACGTCAGGCGTCAAGACACCGCGCGCTTCGAGCACGCTGATGCCGAATGCCGCCTGTTGCGCAAGACCTTCGGCGTAATCGCAGAGGTGGTGCAAGTGGCGGTTCCAGATCGTCGGAATCGCAGCAGGCGCCGTCTCAGGCGGTGGAAGAACGGGCGCGACGAACTCTTCACCCTGCCGTCGAACGGAACGGAGGATGCCTTCGCTGAAACCGATGTCGGCGTCGTAAATCTGGCCCGTGAACGGATTGGCGCGCGACGGTCCGATGGCAAAGCTCGCATCCACGCCTGCAAACCAGCGAATGGTGTTGTAGCGCGAGTCGGCGGGGTCCCAGTCGGCGTCATCGGGCATTTGTTTGACGACAATGGCGTCCTTGAAGCCGATCCTTTCAAACGCGTTGTTCCAGAGCAGCACCCCTTGCTTCATCCATTCGCGATACTCAACCGGGATCGTGTTTTCCAGCCAGAACACGACGGGCGCCTTCGGCGCGCAAAGCGCGGCGTTGGTATCAGCCTTTTCCATAGGCCACCGATTGACGCGGCGGACGAACGGCGAGCTGGGCCGGTCAGACGTGAAGTCCTGCTGCACCGTAAGGAAGTAACCGACGCGATCATCGGCCAGACGCGGCTTGTAACTGGTTTCTTTAAGGGCCGAAAACTCGTATTTCACCACAATGGGAATGCTGCGAGCGTCGGGCAAGGTGGCCGATGGTGTTTTCGGGTTGGACGTGGAGTAATGGAGCCAGAGTTCAAGAAGGATGTTTTCGGGAAAGGCCCTGACTCCAGTGACGTGGCTGTTGCCCCGGTCAAAGCTGTATTCGCTCGGTTTGTAGATTTCCTTGAGAGCGTTCGCGAAACCTGGCAGATCGCCGATGACCAGGTCGGAAGCGTCAATGAGATGACTCTTACGTTCCTTGTGAGGTTGCGACTTCACTCTCACGGACGCGAGCAGGCTGTCCGGGAACGAGCGTGCCGTGGCTTTCGCGGCCGGCGTTCCGTCCGCGGCAGTGAACGTGGGATTACGGGCCAGCCATTGAATAGTCTTGCCGATCTTCCGAAAGTAGAACGGAAAACTGCCGCCCATCTGCGCGGCGTAAAGCCCTTTCTCACCCACCGACCGGTCAACCGTCCCCGCAAAGAGAAAGGTCTTTTCGATCTGCTCGGGCAGCACCTCCATCAGCATCCGATTGTCGTCCGCCTTCCGATAGAACGTGAAGAGCCCCTTGATGACTTCCATGTCCTTGATCACTTCGTCGAATGGTTTCTCTTCGTCCTTGGGTGGATCGGGTTTCTTCTCCGGTTCCTCTTTCGGCGGCGGCTTGGGCGGGTTCTTCGCTTTCAAACGTTCTGCTCCTTTGTCGGCCGACAGAGCGAAGGCGATCGGCCAGACAGTGAGCAGGGGGAGAACCAGTAGAAGGACCAGACGGTTCAAAGGTTTCATAACGACCGATGCAAGAAACTTCGTCCCGCAAATCCGACGATCCCGTTCCTGGAAACGGGCCGGCTCGGGATCAGTGGACGGCGTGCATTGTAGCGATTGGGAGTCGCGTTGTCCAACGATTTAGATTCCGGCACGCGCGACCCGGAAGCGGTGGCCCGTCGGACACGAGGATCAGCCGTAGTCCCCACGATTATGAAATCATGCACCGCAACCTCGAACCGCTGCGGCTCACAGGGGCGTGGTCCGGACCGCGGGTCTGCATGGCCAGTTCCTGGAAACGCCCCGTAATGTTTCGCCTGTTGCCGGCGGTCCGGCGGGGGCCAAATTGCAGATTGCACGAACGTGTTCGCGTTGCGGTTAAGAGTTAGTGTCAGGGGGCAAGGGGCAGCGGTGCGAACGACGCGATCAATTCACCATTCGTTCCGTTCCAAACGCGCAAGACGCTGTCCTGGCCGCCCGCGATCACGATCCGTCCATCGGGTGTTGCCGCGGCGGAATAGACGAAGTCTGTGGTCCCCGCAAATGCGCGCACTTCAGTGCCATCCTCTTTGACCCAGCGGACCTTGCCGTCACCGGACGTGACCAGGGCCTGGTCGGTGTAGCCGATGAAATTGATCGAGGTCACTTCTTTATCGGAACCCCCTATATTCTTCTTCCGACCGCCGGTCACGAAATCCCAAATCTTGATCACATTGTCGGCGCCTGAACTGGCCAGCGTACGGCCGTCTTTCCTCCAACTGACACCGAGCACGTGATGAGCGTGTCCCTCGAATTGTTTTACGACATTGCCGCTGGCGACCTCGACGACCCTGGCGAAACGGTCCGAAGCGGCGGAGGCCAGGAACTTTCCGTCGCGTGAGAAATCGAGCGAGAGCACGGCATCGCTGTGAACGTTGGTGAAGGAACGGGCAAGTTTGCCCGAAACCACGTCCCAGAGTTTGATCTCACCGCCGCGTGTCGGTTCCCCGCCGCCGGTAGCCAGCCATTTGCCATCCGGGTTGAACTCTACTGCGTTCACGCGGTCCGCCAGTGGTGAATTCGCATCGCCTGCGCCGATGATCCGTTCAACCGTCCACGACGCCTTCAGGTCCCAGACGATCACACTGCGATCTACCGCGCCGGAAATGAGGCTCCCTTCGTTAGAGAAGGCCGCGGAGAAAGTCGCGCTGGCGTGGCCTTCGAACCCATAGAAAGGATTTCCGTTCTCTGCGTTCCATACACGGACCGACGAGTCATCACCTGCCGTGGCGACCGAGCGATTGTCTCTCGAAAACGCAATGGAGCGAAGCGGCTGCTCGGAAGCCGCGTTGGTTTTGCGCGCAGCTTCAAGGTTGGTCTCGGCTCTTTTCAGTTCCGATTCGGCAGTGCCAATCGATTCCCTGGCGTCCTCGATGGTTTTGCCAGCCTGGTCGTCAGCTTTGCGCGCGAGCTGGAGCTCCGTGTCGGCGGTTGATTTTCCGAGTTCGACTTTTTTGAGCTCTCTCTCGACGTCCTCCAGCGCCTTGCTTGCGGCTGACATTCTTTCGGAGG
>DATEKZ010000339.1:0-3336 GCA_035277185.1 Verrucomicrobiia bacterium | reverse complement strand
GTTCAGGGAGTGCTGGAAGTGCCGGATCGTTCCGCCGCGCTGGCTCAGATCGAGCGATTGGGTCTCTTTCCGGTGGCAGTAGAAATGGCCAAGGCGGCGGCTATTGCCAGGGCGGACCGGGCGGAGCGCAAGGCGGGATCCGCGGGCGTTCTGCCGCCGGCCTTGCGCGAGTTTCTGCATCGGAAGCGCAAGCCGAAGCTTCAGGAGCTGGCCACGTTCACGCAGCAACTCGCCAACCTGTTGCAGTCGGGCATGCCGTTGACGGTGGCGCTGAACAGCATGACGCATCTGGAGTCAAAGGGCATTCCGTCGGACGTCAGCAAGCAACTCCGGCAGGACGTCATGGAAGGGAAGAGTCTTTCCGATGCGATGGCGAAGCAGTCGGTCGTTTTCGCCGAAATGTACGTTAATATGGTGCGGGCGGGCGAACAGAGCGGTGCCCTGGTCGAAGTGTTGCGACGGGTGGCCGAGCACTACGAACGGTTTGCGGAGGTCCAGTCGAAGTTTGTCTCCGCGCTGATTTATCCGGCCATCGTGGCGTGCGTGGGTGTGCTGATCATCATCTTTTTCATGACCTTTATGCTGCCCCGGTTCACGTCGATCTTCCAGGGACTGAAGGTGCCGTTGCCGACTTCCACGCAGATGCTGATGAATTTCGGCGATTTCTTCAGCCGTGGGACGACCTGGTTGTTTATAGGGCTGCTGGCCGTTGTCGTAGCGATCCTGTTCATCCGGTTCAAATCCACCGAAACCGGCATCCGGAAGATCGACAGTTGGAAGATGAACGCGCCGGTGCTTGGAAAGGTGGTGAAACTCAATCTTTTTGCCCAGTTCGCGCGCACGCTTTCGACCCTGCTTCAAAACGGCGTGCCCGTGCTCACGGCGTTGAAGATCACGGAACAGGTCCTGCCGAATCGAATTCTTAAGGACGCTATTGCGCGGACGCGGGAGGACGTCACGGATGGCAAGACGCTGGCGCAGCCTTTGGCGCGCAGCAAAGTATTTCCGCAACTGATGATTGACCTCGTCAAGATCGGAGAGGAGACGGGCGACGTGCCCGGCGCATTGCAGAACGTCGCCAGCACCTTTGAGAACGAGTTGACCATCGCCCTGCGCGTCATGACCAATCTGATTGAACCGGTGATGATCATTTCCATGGCCATCGGGGTCGGCGGCCTGTTGTTCAGCATTCTTTCCGCCATGTTCGCGATTACCGCCAGCATCGGACGATGAAAACGGATGACGTGAGCTGGAACGCTTGGCGTGCATGCCGCGGTCCGGGACAAGCGGTGGTTGGGGCATTGCCCCGTTACACATCGTCTGGCGCGCGTCGATCGGTCGAGGGTTTCACGCTCATTGAGATCATGATTGTCATTGGCATCGTCGCGATGATCCTTGTTATGGGCATGCCGTCCATCATTCAGTCAGTGCGGAAGGATCCATTGCGGCAGGCGGTGAGCGATCTCATGGAAGGATGCAGTTATGCGCGTGCCCAGGCCATCCTGCAGGGATTTCCGCAGGAACTGGTCATCCGTGCGGTCGACGGCCACTTCACCGTCCGGCGCGTGCCGATCAACGCGACCGGTTCAAGCGGCGAAAGCCCTATCGAAACTCCGGGCGCTACTCCTGCCCCCGCGCCGTTCTCAGCGCGCTTGCATGAAGACATCGCGGTGATTTTGCTCGATGTAAATTTCCGCGACCAGATGGAAGCGGAGGAGAGCCATGTCCGCTTCTATCCTAATGGCATCAGCGACGAGTTCACGATCGTGGTGGAAACTCCTTACGGCCGGCGAAAAATTTCGCTGGAATGCGTGACCGGCCTGGCGGACGTGGAGGTGTTGCGGTGAAGGTCCGACTCGCGAGGGATCGGCAATATTGGCTGATGAATGCCCGCCAGGTTGTTCCGGGCGCGGGTCGCCCGATGCCCGAAACCTGCCAGGCGACGGCGTTTACGTTGTTGGAGGTGATGATTGCGCTGGCGATTTTCTTCATGGCTGTTTTCACCATTCTGGATTCCACGTCGCAGAGCTTGCGCGCCGCCCGTTTGTTGCAGCAGAAGGAAGCCATGCCTGATGCGCGGTTCTTGCTGGCTGATTTATGGCCCACCAACAAGCTGGAGGAGGGAATCCTGGAAGGGGACTTCGGCGATTTGTATCCTGATTTCATATGGACCCGGGAGACGACGCTCATTGGGACGAACGGTCTGTTTCGCGTGGATTTCACGATTCAGGGGGTCGTGGGCAGGCGGCCCCTGGAATCGAAGGTCAGCGTGCAATTGTGGGCGCCGGATTCCCAGGTCTCCACGTTTAGAAGACAATTATGAGGATCGCGAGCGGCAAGAGCACAAATGCCTTCACGCTGATCGAGATCATGATCGCGCTCGTGATTTTCTCGACTGTCATCATCGCCATTTATTCCACCTGGACGGCCATCCTTCGGAGCACAAAAGTGGGCCATGATGCGGCGGCCGACGTCCAGCGCGAACGAATCGCTGTCCGCGCTCTGGAAGAGGCAATCCTCTCCGTACAGATGTTTCAGGAGAACATTCGCTACTACTCGTTTGAGGCGGACACCAGTTCGGACTTCGCCGCCCTCAGCTTCGTCGCGCGCCTGCCGAAGTCCTTTCCGCGCAGCGGAAACTTCGGTGATCAGGCGGTCCGAAGGGTGACATTCGCCGTGGAGGCCGGAAAGGACTCGCGGAACGAGCTGGTTCTGAGGCAGAGGCCCATCCTGTTCGAACCGAACGTGGACGAGGACGAGAATCCGCTGGTCCTTGCGCGCAACGTGAAAGCTTTCACCGTGGAGTTTCTGGGGCCACGATCCCAGGACTGGGAGCCGGAGTGGCTTTACACCAATCAACTGCCACGGAAGATCCGCTTCTCGCTGGCGCTTGGTCTGGCAAAGGGAAACACCTCTGAATCCGGTGACGCGATTACCCGCATGATCACTTTGAACAGGGGGCCGATTCCGAGCAGCATGCAGGTGGGGGCGCCGCCGCGATGAGAATCGGAATCCAACGCAATCCGCGCGGCATCGCGTTGATTATCGTGATGCTGGTGATCGTCGTTTTGAGCGCGTCGGCGGCGCTTTTCGCCTATTCGATGAAAGTGGAAACGACCCTGGCGAGAAACGTGCAGGCCGAGACGGAGATGGACGTGGCGGCCCTGGAAGGTTTGGAGAACGCGCGCTACTTTCTGGGCCAGCAATTGAACATTCCCGGGGAGGCTGGGTTCGACGCACTCAATCAGCCGTGGGCAACCGGCTTCGGTGGAACCAATGAATTGTTGGCCGGCATGTCGCTGAGGAACATCAAGCACGGTCGCGGCGAGTGGTCGG
>DATEKZ010000338.1:0-6905 GCA_035277185.1 Verrucomicrobiia bacterium | reverse complement strand
GCGAAGGAGGATGAGAAGGTCCCGCCGCTGTAGCCCGATCCGCTGATGACAGGCTGAATCACTACGGTCACGGCGGCCTCGCACTCGGAGCTGAGGCCGACAGCATCTGTCGCTGTGAAGGTGACCAATGTCGTGCCGGGGTTCAGCAGCGTGCCCGCAGGAGGAGTTTGCGTGACGGTGACGCAGCAACAGTTGTCGGTGGCCACCAGTTCGCCGATCAGGTCCGGCAGCGCAATCTGATTGCCGGTGGTAAGCACATAGGTGCGGTTGGTCGGGCACGACGTGATGACCGGTGGTCTCGGAATGCTTTCTGCGATGTTGACGGTGACCTGTCCGATGCTCGTGCCGGCGAGATGGCCGTCGTTGACCAGATAGAAGAACGTGTCGCCGCCACAAATATTCGTGGCCGGCGTGTACGTGACGCTCCCACCGCCCAGAGCCACCGCGCCGCCGCGGGCAGTATCAGCGGCAAAGGCGGTGATGCTGAGATCGTCCACCCAATGCGTTTCGAAGGCGCCACCGGTCCGGGCGTAGAGACCGAACCGCCCGGTGGCAGGCACATACGAAGGCAGCGTCAGGTTACCGAAAACATTGGTGCCATCCACCGTCACGGTCAGGCGGCCGTCGGACGCGAGGGCAATGGACACCAGAAGGTAAGCGGGTCGGTTCCAGGTGGGCGTTTGCACAAACGCGACGTCGGCCCCGCCGTAGCGAATCTTCATTCCCGACGTGTTGGCGGTTCCTCCCCCCGGTGGCGGGGCGAAGCGATAGTTGTCGATGCAGAACGAGAAGCCCGTGCCCATGCCGTCTTCAGCCGCGCGGGGTCCGGTGGCGGCATTGGGCAGGTCGCCGGCAAAGTTGAAGCTGAAGCCGTCGGCAGCTTCAGCGGTGCCGTCGCCGATGCGCAACTTGAAGCTCGCCATGAAGCCGGAGGCGCGCCTGCCCGGCGTGAGCTCATTGACGACGAACGAACCCGACTGGCTTGCCACGGCGCCGGTCAGCTTCAGGGCGCCGGTGTTGCCAAAGCCCCCCGTGCTGTCCACTGTGGCATTGCCATAATTGGTGGCTCCGGCGGGAACGCCGGAATTGAAGTCGGCATTGAACGTGACCGGCACTGCTCCGCTGACCGCGATGATGCTCAAAGGATCTCCATTCGGATCGCTGTCATTGGCCAGCAAGTTCGCGGCGGGCGTGGTGACGGGGAGGTTCTGCGTTGTGTTGAGAACGTCCGCGACCGCAATGGGCAAGCCGTTTGTTGACACGTGCAACACCGTGACGAAAGTGGCGTTGGTGCCGGGGATGGAGACCTGCAAGCGGTACTGGGCGCCGTCATCGCTGAGTGGCGCGAAGAACGACAAGCTCGGGGTGGTGGCATCCGCAATATCCAGGAAGGTCGAGCTGTTGGTGTCGAATCTCTGCCACTGGTAGCAGGCGCCTGGCCGCACCGCGGGCGGCAGGATGGTGGCGACCAGCGTCAGGTTGACCTGATCGTTTTCCGCGACAAACAGCTCGGCAGGCGGCGCCTGAGTGACCAACAACTGAGTGGTGTCGGGATTGCCCCAGGTCGTGAAGAACACGCCCGAGGCAAATTCCGTGTTGATAGGCGGCACGGACGTATTGTTCTGCTCCCGGAACGTGACCTGGATGTAATCGCCACCGCCGCCTTCTTTCATGAGCGCTTCGATGTAGTAGGCCTGCCCTCCGTTCATCGGGATGCCCGCCGTTACGGTCCGCGCGTCGGTGAAAGCGAGGTTGGCGCTGGGCACATTGGCCACCAGCACCTTGCCTGCGGGATCGGTGCTGTTCGCATTGTTCGTGTTGATGAACAGTTGCGACGCGTCATCACTCCGGATGTAGAACCGATAGACGCCGTTGCTCGGCGCCACGAAGAGTCCCGAAACGCGGACGCCGTAGTTCTCCCAGGTGCCGGCTCCCAGGAAGTTGTTGACGATGGTTCCGCTGGTGCCAAATCCAAACGTGGGCACGTAGCCCGTGACGTCCGGCAGGTTGTTCACGTACTTGGCGTCGGCTTGAAGATTGGCAATGGCCGTGCCGGTGATATTGGTGAAGACCTCGACGAAAAGACCGCAGCCCCCGAGGGTCCACGCCGTGAAGTTGACCAGGCTGTTGGCGGCAATCAGATTGCCTGAAGACGAGGCGTCGCGCACGCCGTTGACGGTGACGGTGTAGGTGGCGCCCGGCGTTTGCAACGTGGTGCGAAGTCTGACGCGGGTGCGGGTGTTGTCGGCGCCGGCTTCCAGCACCGCGACACCACCGCTGATCTGGTAGATCGAATTCGGCAAACCGGTCGCGCTTTCCAGGTTGACCGGCTCGCTGAAGGTGATCACGACCGTGTCGTACGACGGCCCTCCCACGGCCCTCACAATCGTGGGCGCCGTGGCGTCAGCGTTGACGATCACCGTGCTCGACCTTTCCGCGCGGCTGAACAGGTTGGAGGCAACGAGTGTAAACACGGCCCCGTTGTCGCCGGGAAGCAAAGGCAGCGTGGTGAAGCGAGCGACGTTTCCGGCGACGGGCACTCCATTCTTGAACCAGCTCAATGTGTACGGCGTCGAGCCGCTGATTCCCACTGCGGTGAACGCAATAGCCTGACCGTCGCTCGCTGTCGGATTCAAAGGCGTGATGCCCGCCAGGGTGACCGGACCCACACGCGCCAAATCCGTCGGGAACTCAAACAGACTGCCCGGCGCTACTTCCGCGGTTGCACCCCCCGTCGGCGTTGATGCGTCACTCTGTGCCCGGATGGCGACGCTCATACCGTCGCCGCCGGTGCCTTCCTTCCAAAGCCCTTCGAGGTAATAACGCTGCCCGCCAACGAGTGCGACGTTCTGGGCGGCAAGCCGGTAGTTCAGGTCGATGAAGTTGGGCAATTGGCCCAGAAGCACCTTCCCCGCCGGGTCGGTGCTGTTCACCGCGTTGGTGTTCATGTACAGTTGCGAGGAGTCATCGCTGCGAATGTAGAATTTGTACGCCCCGTTGCTCGGCGCGACAAAGTAGCTGTACATCCGGCCCAGATAATTATCGATACCTGAATTCGCGAGGTCTCTCACGGTCCCGAAGGACGGTTCGTAAACCACAAAGTTCGGCAGACTTGCGATAACGTTTGGATTGTTGTAGGCGGCCAGTTGATCGGCGATCTGATTGCCGCCGCCCAGGCCGGTGTATATCTCCGTGACGACCGGTGTCGGGAGCGCCTCGCTTGAAGGGAAGGCCAGTCGGTTGGCACCGATGAATTCCGTGTTGGGCGGCGTGGCCGTGTCGCTTTGCGCCCTGAACGTCACAGAGATTCCATCCCCGCCTGTGCCTTCTTTCAACAGCGCCTCCAGATAATAAGCCTGCCCTCCGGTCAACGGCACGTTCGTTGCCATCAGTGTGTAGTTGCCCGTGAAGGCGGCCAGCGATCCCAACTGCACCCGTCCGGCCCGGTCGGTGCTGTTCACGGCGTTGGTGTTCATCCACAGTTGCGAGGCGTCGTCGCTCCGCATCCAGAACCGATAGAGGCCGTTGCTCGGCGGTACAAAGTAGCTGAAGACGCGCGCCCCGTAGTTGTTGAGTCCCGAATCAGCGAGCGATACCTGGTGGCCAAAAACGTTGCTGTAGGTGATGAAGTCCGGTGTGCGTCCGGTGAACTTGGGACTGGCGATATAGGTGCCCAGCGCGGCTTGATCGCTGCCGGTAATGTTGCCGATGAACTCCACAACCACGGGCTGCGTGGGCGGAGTGGCAGGCTGCGCGAAGGTCCTGGCCGTATTGGCCGCGATCGTGTTCCCGTTGAGGTCCTGCACGTTGTTCACCACCACTCCATAGCTGTCTGTCACGAGCAGGCTCGTTGTCGTCAACACGACTGTCCGGGGGTCGCCGCTCAAAAATGCCGCGCCCGAAATCCCCATGCTCACCCCCGCCGAATTCGTCACCGTGTAATTGGCGGTGTTCAGGGCCGTGGCGGCTGAAACCGGCTCGGAGAAGACGAGCAGGATCTGGAACGTGCCCTGAGACGGGATGCTCGCGGACGTCAACGTCGGCGCTGTTCCATCGTTGACCACGACGGTGGTCACGCTGCTGATCACATCCGCGGCGCCCGGCGCTTTCACGATGACCCGAAACTGCGCGCCGTTGTCGGTGATAAACAACGCACCCGTATTAAACGTGGTGTTCGTTGCGCCCGCGGTTGGCACATTCGTCCAGCCACCCAGGCCGTCGCCGCGCTGCCACACATAGCTCAATTCACCCGATGCAGGACCGCCGGTGAGTGTGGCCGCCACGGACAGGTTTGTCGAACTGCCTGCATTGACCGTCGCGCCGCTCACTGGCTGCGTGGTGATGGCAATAGTCGCGCCCGGATACCCGCCAAAATCCGCGTAGCTTTCGAACTGCGCGGTGTCTCGCGTGCCGTTGGCGCCCGCACAGACCGCCAGGCCGAAGTACACGGTGCTCGGAAGGGCTGGCGTTGGGGAAACCTGCCCGTCCAATTGCCAGCTCACGCCATCAACGCTGGAATACCGAAGGAAGGTGTTCGCCACGCGGCGGAATCGCAGCCAGCCATCCGGATACCGGACCGCGGTGCCCCCAGCGCCCCAGGAAGAGCCCCCGACGTTGTACGCCTGTCGGAACGTGCCTTCGTAGAGACCGCGGGCAGGCCACTTGGGGTTTACCGCGGCCAGCACCTGCGGACTTGCCGGGTCGAGTGAGGTGCGCACTTCGAAACCGGCTTTGCTCGGCGCTCGCACGATGTCCTGATGAACGACTCGCATCTTCACGTCGAAGTCGCCGGTCTTTTGGGTATAGACGTACCGGAAGGAGTCCGGCGCGGTGAAGATGTCCGCGCCACCGCCCGTGATCTCGAATGAACCCGGAGCAAAACTGTAGCTGGTGCCCGGCGGCGTCGCATTGTTGACATCCAACGAAACCAGTCCGGCCACTCCGCCGCTGGCCGAATTGGCGGCCCCAACCGTTCCACCTGAAAGATCGAGCACATTCTGTACGGTTACCGTAAATGCGCCTGCCAAAACGGTCGCTGGCGTCAGCAACACCGTCTGGCCGTCGGGCCGCAAGACCGCCGAATACGCGGCGACACCGTTGATACTGTAATTGGTGGCGATCTGCGCGGCGGCACTCTGGACGGGCTGATTGAATCGCAAACCCACCAGGTTGCCATCCACGCTCCCCACCGAGACGACCGCCAATGGATCAGCCTGGACGGTCAGCGTGGCTGGACCGCTGGTGACAGTGTTCCCTGGGCCGGACACTTCGACTGTGTACTGTGCAGCATTGTCGGACGACGTCACGGGTGGCGTCACATACTTCCATGAACCGGCGCCTGGAATCAGCGTCCCATTCCTGAACCATTGATAGCTGTACGGACCTTCGCCATCAACAAGTGCGCGGAAGGTTGCCTGGCGACCCTGCAAGACAGCCTGGCTGGCTGGCGCCGCGACAAAGGAGACCGCGCCAGTGGTCGTATAAGCATGCAGGTTGTCCCAAAAATCCGCACCCGTGTCCGACCGTGCCGTGCGGATCGCAAGGAACATGTTCCTTTGGCTGACCAGATTCGTATTGACGATGTTGGTCGGCGTGTAGCTCATCACAATCGCTCCGGGTGTCTGGCCGTTCGCCCCCATGTCCTGCAGCGAAGCCTCCACCGTGAATGTGTTGGCTGCCGTGTCTTTGATGTTTGAGAACGTGCCGATGAGCTTGTACCAGTTGCCCGAGACGAGCGTGGCCTGGGGCGTCGGCGTGGGTGTGACTTCCGTCAGGCCTCCGTCGGTGCGCCGGTGCTGAAGCCGCAATTGATACGTCAATGCCGGTTGGGCGGTGGACTGGAGAATGACCGTCATGAAGCCCTGTGGATTGTTGTCGTTGATTCCCACGCCGGTCAGCCCTGGTGCGGTGCCCGAGTAAACGTTGGTGGCGGTCACGAAACCCAATTGCGTATTGCGGTTGTTCTGAGTGGGCGCCGCGATCCTGATCATGGTGGAAGCGACCAGGGTTTTGCCGTTCAGCGAGAAGTCGTAACCTACCGGCGCCAGGATCGAAGAGTTGTCCGCGGTGCCGGTTACGTCGAGCGTGCCACCGTTACCCACACCTCCCGTGGGAGATTCCACGAGCAAAGCGGGCAAGGCGGTGTGCAGCCAGTCGTTGAGCAACACATTGTAAGGTGTGTTGATGAACTGGCCGGGTGTATTGAAATCGAAACTGATCCCGGAAATCGGCGTCACCGTCAGCGTCGCCACCGCGCTGGTGACCGACCCGCTGCCGTTGGAAACGATCGCCCGGTAGGCGCCGCCGGATTGCGCCAGGGTCAGGCCGGAAATCGTCAGACTGGAGTTGGTTGCTCCGGAGATATCGGCGCCGTCAAGTTGCCACTGATAGTTGAGCGCCGTTCCCGTGGCCGTCACGCTGAAGGTTGCGCTGTTCCCCATCGGACTGGTCTGGTTCTGCGGCTGGGCGGTGATCGTCGGCGCGGGGAAGAACGAAAGCACCGCAACGGAACTGGTCAGCGAACCGGACGAATTCGTTATCACCACGTCATAATTGCCCAGGTCCGAGGGTTGAGTGACGGCAATGTTGTAGTTCGATAGTACGGCGCCTGCGATCTCCGCGCCAGCCAGGCGCCATTGATAACCGAGCGGATCGGCGCCTGTCGCGGTTACGGAAAAGGAGGCAGGCTGGCCGGGGAACACGGTGACGGAAGCGGGTTGGACGGCAATCTTGGGTGATAGATCGACCGTCAGCGTCGCCACCTGGCTCGTGACCGATCCGGAAAGATTGGTCACCACGACCGTGTAGCCGCCCGCATCGGAGGCTTGCGCGCTGCTGATCGTATAGGTCGGACCCGTGGCCGTGGCGATGTCAACATCGTCGTGCCGCCATTGATAACCGAAGGG
>DATEKZ010000337.1:0-15992 GCA_035277185.1 Verrucomicrobiia bacterium | reverse complement strand
CAACGGATGTCTTGCACGACAAGTTCGAGATTGTTGTCATTGGTGGTATTGCCGTAAACGGCGCTGTGCCAGGTGGCAATCTGGTTTTGAGCAGTAAGGTTGACGCCGGCGACGTTATCTCCCAGGAAGGTGGCATCCCCCACTTTTCCGACGGCGCCGTTGAACCCAACGTTGATGGCGTAAGTAAAGTTCCCTTGAAGATCGAGCCCTTCACCGGGATCCCCTCCCGTAAACGTGCCCACCGTGGGGGCGGCCCACGCGGCGACGGAAGCAAATATCAGGATAAAAGACGTCTGGACGAACCGGGAGCGAACACAGCTCGATAGGTTTCTCATAGGTTGCTTGACCAAGGGTTTCATTTGACGCCCTTTCGTTCCTTTCTCGGCTGCCAGCAGGACATGGCGCGACAGCGACAAAAAGGGTGCTTTGGCCAGGGTGCTTTGGCCGATACGACAGGGTGAACGTGCGGAGACTATTCTCTGCCCGCGTTCGCGTCAAGCCCGGCAATTGTCCCTCAGGTGCGGGCCGTCACCAGCGGAGCCAACTTGATGAAGGTT
The DNA here is from genome assembly GCA_035277185.1 of Verrucomicrobiia bacterium. GTDB lineage: Bacteria > Verrucomicrobiota > Verrucomicrobiia > Limisphaerales > AV2 > DATEKZ01. The sequence continues at coordinate 15,435 of DATEKZ010000337.1, read as the reverse complement.
GCCAAATGTCTATTGACGTAAAGCGGATTTGCGCCTTCGTTATTCCCTAAATGCGCGTATCCCCCCTGGCCGTCGTTCTGATGCTGCTCGGACCGCGCTTTTTTTCAGACGCCAGCGTGGCATTCTCGAAACCCGATATGACCACGGCCGCGGACTCGGTCGTCACGTTCAATGAGGTCATGTACCACCCCGCCGGCGATAATCCCGCGCTCGAATGGATCGAGTTCTACAACCCAATGTCCGTGGATATCGATCTCTCCGACTGGCGGATTGAAGGAGGAATCGATTTTTGGTTTCCGACCAACACAATCATCCTGGCGAATCGCTATGTCGTCGTGGCATCGGACCCGGCTGCGTTGCAAGCGCAAGCGGGTAGCGTTCCGGTCGTCGGCCGATTCACAGGGCGTCTTTCCAATTCGGGAGAAACGTTGCGTCTTCGAAACAACAACGGACGGCTCATGGATGAAACGAGTTACAGCGACCAGGCGCCCTGGCCGGTCGCGGCAGATGGTTCAGGAGGTTCGCTCGCCAAAAAGGAAAGATTCAGCGCCAGCAGCCGCGCTGAAAACTGGCAAGTGAGCGCTCGCGTGGGTGGAACTCCAGGCGCAATCAATTTCGTTGAAGATCCCTCGGCTCCACCCCAGGAGCAGCCCTTCATCAACCGCAATTCCCCGGCCCGCTGGCGTGTGCCTGTGGATGACAGCCTGGGAGGAACCTGGACGGCGCCCTTGTTTGATGACGCGAACTGGAACCAGGGCACGGCGGCTCCGGGATTTTTTGAAGGACCCGGCGGCGCCACATCCATCCCCGTCGCGCGGGCGTATTCGTTCGACGGGGATTTCGCCGACAGCTCGGGACACGGCGTCAGTGCCCAGAATAACGGCGCGGCATTTTCCGCGAGCGTTCCCACTGCGATCGGAACCGGTCAATCGGTGCAATTGGACGGCGGGGCGGCCTACGTTCGGGTGCCGGATGCCGTCAATCCGTCCGGCTATACCATCGCCGCCTGGGTGCTCGTCAGCGAAGTCCGCGCGTGCAGCCTGATTGTCCGGACCGACAATAGCGGTCCGAACACGTCGTGGTCGCATCAGTTGCGCATCAATTCAGCCGGACGATTCGAGCATTATCTTTTTGATGGGGGACAACAATCTGTCACCGCCACCAACATCATCGAACCCGGCATTTGGTATCATCTTGTAGCCACCGCAACGAACGGCGGGCCTATGCGCGTTTACGTGAACGGCGTCTCCAGCGGGGGCGCACCCACTATCGGCAATCTGTGGCCGGGCGGCGACCAGTGGCGTTTCGGCACCGATTCCGGCCATACTCCGGATTTTTTTCGCGGAAACCTTGACGAAGTCGGGATGTGGGATGTCGTCCTGGGGCCCGATGAGATCGCGGCCCTGGCGTCCGGAACCCGTCCGACGCTGCTCACCGGCTATCTCGCGTTTATCACGACCAATGTCCAGGCCGATCTCTTTCAAAAGAACAGTTCCTTGCTCCTTCGGATCCCTTTTGTCCTTCCACCCAACGCCTACTACGACACGCTCACTCTGAACCTCCGTTACGACGACGGATTCGTGGCTTACCTCAACGGGACGGAAGTGGCGCGGCGGAACGCGCCCCAACTTCTCGGCTGGAATTCAGCCGCAACGGCGGAAAGGGACGGACTGGATGTCGTCCGGCCCGAAACGATCGATCTGTCCGGATTCGCCGGCAGTCTTGTTCCAGGAAAAAACCTTCTCGCCGTCCAGGCCCTCAATGCTTCGGCTTCCGACAACGATTTTTTGTTTCACGCAGAGCTGTCCGGACGCGAGGCGCCCTTGAATCTGGATTCATTCAAGGTGCGGTTCAATGAAGCCGCTCCCGCCGGCGAGGGATCGTTCTTCATTGAACTGTCCAATCCCGGTCTGCTTCCGGCTCAGCTCTCCGGTTATCGCATTTTGTCCAGCGCCGGACCGCAGTTCTGGATCGGACCGCAAACCCTGAATCCAGCCGGTTTCCTTACGCTCGATACCGGCGCATTGGGGTTTTCACCGGCTCCCGGCGACAGACTTTTCCTGATCGGTCCAACGGACGCCATTCTGGACGGGGTCGAGGTCCAGGAACGTTTGCGGGGAAGAAGCGCTTCGGGTGATGCGTGGTTTTACTCGCTGACACCCAGCCCGGGTGGCTCGAACACTTTTTCACTCCACGATGAAATTGTCATCAACGAGGTGATGTATCACTTCCCGCCAACGTATCGCACCAACAGCAGCAGCAATCCCGTCGAAAACAGCGAGCAATGGATCGAGCTGTACAATCGCTCGGCGGCGCCCGTCGATCTGACCGGCTGGCAAATCACGGGGGGCGCGCGATTGACTTTTCCGGCCGGAACGATCCTCGCTGCGGGCGAGTTCCTCGTCGTGGCCGGGAACAGCTCCGCGCTGCGCGCAAAATACCCGGGCGTCCGAATCGCCGGCGATTGGGAAGGGGGGCTATCTCACCGGGCCGATGAAATTGTTCTGCTGGACGCGCAGGGTAACCCGGCCGATACGCTGAACTACTACGACGACTTTCCGTGGCCTGCTTATGCCGACGGCGGCGGTTCCAGCCTGGAACTGCAGGACCCCGCGTCCGACAACGCGTTGCCGGAAGCCTGGGCTGCGAGCATCGAGGGGCCGAAAGCGACCTGGCGGCGTTATCAATACCAGGCCAAAGCCGTCACGCCGCCGTTTTCGCCCAGCACGTCATTCTTTCGCGAACTGCGCCTTGGATTGCTGAACGATGGAGAGGCGCTCATCGACAATATTACCGTGATCGAACTTCCGACCGACGCTCCACCGCGCCAGTTGTTGCAGAACACGAACTTCGCGGCCGGAACGGTCGCCTGGCGGCTTCTGGGAAACCATTCCCATTCGCGGGTCGAACCCGATCCGGTAAACCCGCCCAATAACGTCCTGCGTCTGGTTGCCAAGGGACCGACAAGCTACCTCGACAACCGTCTTGAAACGACTCTGAAAGCCAATGGCGCATACGTCGCGGTGACGACCGGGCGCGATTACCAGATTTCTTTTGACGCCCGGTGGATCGCCGGGTCGCCGCAAGTGCACTCTGAATTGTACTATAACAAGGTCGTCACCACCCACATTCTCGATCTCCCCAGCCACCTGGGAACCCCCGGACAGCGCAATTCCACCTATGCCACCAACGCGGGGCCAACCTACGTCTCTTCACGAAACTCTCCGGTGATGCCGGCGCCGGGTCAGCCTGTGACCGTCAGCGTGGAAGCGAGCGACCCGGACGGCATCGGTAACCTGAGGCTTTACTATTCGGTCAGTGGCGGGATCTGGAGGAACGTCGCCATGTCTTCCCCGGATGCCTCCTCAAATTTCAGCGGAACGATCCCCGCCCAATCGCCGGATTCCGTCATTCAGTTTTTCATTCAAGGCACGGATACACGTGGCGCAAAATCCACGTTTCCCGCCGCCGGAACGAATGCGCGAGCTTTGATCAAAGTCGCGCCGGCTGAAAGCATCGCCGGGAAGCAGACGTTTCGCATCATCATGACCCCCGCCGATGCCGCGCTTCTGCACGAGTTTGTCAACCTGATGAGCGACGACCTGCTCGGATGCACGATCGTTCACAACGAACGCGAGGTGTATTATGATGCCCGCATCCGGTTGCACGGCAGCATGTTCAGCCGCACTTCTCCATCCTCCACGGGTTTTACGGTGAAGTTTCCCTCCGACCATCTTTTCCGCGGGTATTGTGATTCAGTCGTCGTGCGTCGAAGTGGCATGGTCGAATCGTTCCTCAAGCATCTTTTGAACAAGGCCGGCGGCCTGCCGGCCAATTACGACGACATCATTTATCTGATTTCCCACCGGTCCGACAACCGAGGCCCGGCCCGCCTGAATCTCGCAAACTATGATGACACTTACATCGATTCCCAGTTCGAGAACAACAATGACGGAACGGCTTTCAAGTTCGAGGGCATACGCATCTATCAAGCTACGGATGACGGCACACCCGAAGGAAACAAACTTCCCCAGCCCGTCGATTTCGCATGGTCCTACGATCTCTCAAACCTCGGTGACGACCCGGAACAGTATCGGTGGAGCATCATGATCGGCAACCAACGCGCGCGCGACGATTACTCCCGCATCGTCAATATGAGCAAAGCCTTCAGCTTGAGCGGCACCGCGTTGCAAAATGCCATCGCTCCGGCAATCGACGTCGAAGAGTGGGCCCGTCTCTTCGCCATGCAGAATCTCTTTGGAATCGCCGATATCTATGGCGTGGACAACCCGCACAACGTCGCTTTTTACGTCCGACCCGATGACGGCCGTGTGGTGGCGCTGCAGAATGACTGGCAATTTGCTTTTGCCCTCAGCACCACCGCCTCGATTTATGGCCGGCAGAACGTTTTCAAGATGCTCAACCTTCCGGTTTACCGCCGCGTGTATCAGGGACAGCTTCTGGACCTGCTCGACGCGGTTGGCGGCAGCGCCTACCTGAACCGCTGGGCACAACACTATAGCGCCGCCACGGGGGAAAACTACACCGGAGCGCCGGGTTACATTGCTTCCCGAAGCGCTTCGATCCGGTCTCAGCTCGCTCCGCAGATTCCTTTCGAGATCACCTCCAATGGCGGAAATCCCTTCAGCGTAACCACGCCGTCCGTCGCGCTCCAGGGCCGTGCCTGGATCGATGTGCGCGAAATCCGGCTCGCTGGACAGGCCTATCCTTTGCCGATCCAGTGGCTCGACGCCACACAATGGCGGGTTCAGGCGCCATTGAATATCGGCGAAAACCCGATCGCTCTCGTTGCGTATGATTACAATGGCGCGCCTGTTGGCGAAGATTCCATTGTCATTACCTCAACCGCCTCCGGTTTTGCCCAGCGTGACAATCTTCGCATCACCGAATTGCTCTATCATCCATCCGAACCGAATGCCGCAGAAGTCGGCGCCGGATTCACGGACAAAAACAGTTTTGAATTCATCGAGTTGATGAACGTCGGCTCCTCCAATCTTTCACTGATTGGGGTCAGGTTCACCTTGGGAATAACGTTCGATTTCTCCGGTTCGTCGGTGACAAATCTGGCGCCCGGAGCGCGTCTATTGCTGGTCAACAGCCGAAGCGCCTTCGAGTTTCGCTACGGAACAAATCTTCCGGTCGCCGGTGAGTACTCCGGCCAACTCGACAATGCGGGTGAGCCGATTCAGCTTGTCGATTCTTTCGGCGGTATCATCCACGAGTTTGTTTACGATGATGCTGCCCCGTGGCCGTCTCAAGCGGATGGCCAGGGCCCTTCCCTCGAAATTGTGGATCCCGGCGGCACCTACGGCGATGCGGCAAACTGGCGGGCGAGCGCGGTTTCGGGCGGCACTCCCGGCTGGAATTCCGCCGCCGTGCCTTTCTTTATTGCCGTTCGGTACGACGGGACTCAGATTCAGATGGATTTCGAAGCCGTCGCTGGCCACAGCTATACCGTTTATTGGACTGAGAATCTGTCCGAGGGACAGTGGAGCGCCTTAACCACCGTCGCCCCGGGTGTTTCGACCCGCATTGAAACCGTCCCGGATGAGATGGCCATCCAAACCCCGCAGCGATACTACAAGCTTTCGACTCCTTAGCCGAACGACGAACAGGCGCTGGGTTTTGGGGGTCGTACGCCACAATCTCGGCTCCGCTGACACGAATTCCACGAATTAACACGAACACACGAGGTCCTGCCCGCGACGACACGCCAGATCCAAGTCCTACAGGCTTGGACGTAGCGCAGAGTTGCACTCTGCCGTATCGCAGAATTGTATTCTGCGGCCGCTCGAGTATTTCGAACGGCTCGGCCAAATCGGGCCCCTGCCGATTACAAATCGGCGATACGGCAGATTACAAATCTGCGCTACGCACTTGCGCGAGCCACCCCCTCAACAATCAACTCTCAACCATCAACCCGCCTCCTCAACAACTCCCTTGTCGCAGGCAGTTAACTTTGTATTCTTCTTCCACAGATGATTCCCCACCAGCCAGGTCCGGCCTCAAATCGTCGATCCAGATCGATTTGTCATCGCTGAACAGCATTCCAATATGAAAACCAAACATCCCTGCCGCCACGTCACCAACCTTGCGCTCTGCGTAGCCTTGTGCGCCGCGCTGCCCGTGTTCGCCGACGGGCCGAAGCTTCCCGGGATCGGCGCGACGATGCAGGAGATGATCGCAAAGAACGAGATTGCCGGCGCCGTCACCGTCGTCGTCACCAAAGACAAAGTCATCCATTTCGAGACCACCGGTTTCGCCGACCTCGCCGCGAAAAGGCCGATGGCGTCCGACACGCTTTTCTGGATCGCTTCGATGACAAAGCCCATTACCGGCGTGGCGATCCTCATGTTGCAGGATGAAGGCAAACTGAACGTTGCCGATCCCGTGGCGAAATACCTGCCCGAGTTTGCCAATCTGAAGACACCCTCGGGCAAGGCTGCCAATCTCACCATCACACAAATCCTCACTCACACTTCCGGATTGGGCGAAGCGGGCGGTCCGGAGGCGCGAACTGCAAAGACACTCGCCGATCTCGTCCCGCTCTGGCTCGCCGCGCCGATGCAATATGAGCCCGGCGAAAAGTGGAAGTATTGTCAAAGCGGTATCAACGCCGCCGCACGCATCGTGGAAGTGGTGAGCGGCATGACCTTTGACGCCTTTCTCCAGAAACGGCTCTTTGATCCGCTGGGAATGAAGCACACGACCTTTTACCTGACGCCCGAGCTGCGTTCCCAACTGGTCACCGCCTATGCGAAGAACAAAGATACCGGCACGCTCGAACCGGTGCCGCCGCGCGCCGAGTTCGGTCCGCGCGACCGCCCGCCGCAGGGCAACGGGGGACTCTACTCAACCGCGCCCGATTATGCGCGCTTTTGCCAGATGCTCCTCGCCGGCGGCACACTCGAAGGCCGCCGCTACCTGAGCCCCGCCGCGATGAAATTCCTCAACACACCGCAGACCGGCGATCTGCCGACCGGATTTTTTCAAAACGACACCTATGGCAACCGAGGCGCGAACTACGGATGGGGTATTGGCACGTGCATCGTGCGCGCGCAGCACGACGGCGTGGCCGCGATGCTTTCGCCCGGCAGCTACGGCCACGGCGGCGCGTGGGGCACACAGGCGTGGATGGATCCCGTGAAAGGCGTGGCTTATGTGTTGATGGTGCAGCGCTCGAATTTTCCGAACAGCGACGCCAGCGACGTCCGGAGAAATTTCCAGCAGGCCGCCGCAAACGCGCTCGCCAAACAGTAGGGTTCTCATTTCCCATCAACAATCAACTAAGCCGATTTTCAACCACGGATGAACACGGATACAAGCGGTGACACGAATTAACGCGAATGCACTAGGGCGTGGAGCGCGGCTCTGCGAGCCGCAGCAGCGTCCGAGTTCCGAGGCGCGTCATATCATTCCACGCGCCGACTGGCTGGCGAAGCCGCTGCGAGTCACAGGCTCGCACGCCAGCCCCGGGCAATCGTGGTCAGTCCGCGCCAGCTCACTGGTCACCTTTGTCCGTCCATTCTTTCTGTGACCCTTCGATCCGCAGCGGACCCGTGATTTCGCTTCCGTCGCGGACCACAATGTAGGCATCGGCGCCGTTGACGCTGTCCCATCGAAGTTTCGCGCGGCCCCTGGCCTTCGTCGCGCTGGAGGCCGCCGTGCGATGTCCCTGAACACCGACGGCAATAATTGCATACTGATGTTCGCCGGAGCCGTCGTCGCTGAGAACGGTTGGCGCCGTCGGGGTCGCAGTTTTCGCTTGCTGCATTTCGCCTCCCCAGAGCTGCAGGACCTCGCCGGGATAAGGCAATCCACCGCCGCCATACCCTCCGCCGCCGATGGACATCTTCCCCTGTCCGATCAGCGCGTCCGTCAGTGGTTCACTGTGCCGCGGTCGGAAGGTTTGAAACCGGATCCGGCCGGGGTGACTTCCGCCCGTCCATTCCTTGAGGGGCAATTCGGACAGCTCAAGTCCTTCGCCCTGGATGATCGCCATTTGTCTCCACGCGCCATCAATCCATACGTTCCACGAAATGTGCCCCGGCGCGCGCCGCATGCTGCCGTCCCTCTCGATGGCATGAAAGCGGTCGTCAAAAGGATCATCAATCTCGCCTTTAATCAGCCGGCTGCGAACCCACAGGCCACCCGTTCCCTGTGCCAGCGATTTGGCGTAGATCCCCCGGGGAATCTGATGCGCCTCAAAGCCTTTCTCCCACGCGAGTCCCGTGTCCGACACGATCAGCTCGTTCTTCACGATCAGGCGATCGACCTCGAGTTGTGTTTTGAGTTTGGTGTTCTCCTCCTCGAGTACCGTGACTCTTCGCTTCAACCCTTCGAGTTCGCGTCGGATCAGCTCGAGGCTTTCCTGTGCCGAAGCAGCGCAGGCGAACAGCAAACACACAGTGAGGAGATGTATGATTGATTTCATGGTCTTACGCAATCTTGTGGAGCGTTCCACGGAGGTTTCAACCACGGATTACGCGGCGCGGCGGGGCAACCACACGGAGCGCGACCGGTCCCCGGTCGCAGCGGCTTCGAACGCATCCCGACAACTGGAACGGCGGAGGCGGCACGGTTGTTGGACTGGTCCGGACCGTGGCCTTCCAGGCCGCAGCGCTTCCGCAGCCGGATAGGTTCGAAAAAACTTCTACGCATTCCGAATGTTGGGAGCCGCTGCGGCCTGGAAGGCCGCGGTCCGCCAAACTCGCGCGTGCGTCGAACATTCTCTCGCCGCCGGGGGCGACCGGTTCCCGGGCGCAGCGGCCACGCCTCGACCGGGGCACTCGAACCTTCTGGCCTCCTTGTTGTTTCCACGCGCTGCTGTCGGCGGGCGCGCCGGGGGTTTTGGCGCAGGACCCGGCGCAGCGCTTTGAGGATTTCACGAGTGATCCCCATTGGGAGAGTTATCGCAGTCGCTTGTTGCCCGATCCGCTCCCGATCACCCGGCAGGACTTTGGCTGGCGCGACGTCCGGCACGCAGACGGCACGCACACCGGAAGCAGAGCGCCTCCTTCGATCGGTTCGGATTGTTCAATTGCCAGGTCGGCGGGCATTTCGTGGACTTCGCGCTCGACGATCTCACGTACACAATTAAAGGCGGTGACGGACCGCGGGCGTCCCGCCCCCAGCAGCTCCGACGTTAAAGAACACCTCGCGGTACGGTGTTCACTCATTGGGTCGTGGAGCGCGGGATTCCGATCCCGCGTGAGTGCTGAGGTCGACTATCGAAGAGGCCCCACGCGGGATCGGAATCCCGCGCTCCGTCTCCCCGGTGTTTTCCCGCTTTCCTCAACGCGCCATTCTGTTCAACCTCCCTTCCATGCCCAGGCCCGTCTTCCAGCTCGGCCGATCTCTGAAATCGGTGTTGCTCGTTTTCCTCGTGACCGCGCCTGAAGTCAAAGCAGACACAAACGCGCCTCCGGCCCGATTAGATCGCACGAACCCCTTGGTTTTCCGGAAGAAGGGCGAACCCGTTCCGGTCAAATCCGTCCGCGATTGGCAGAAGCGACGTGCCGAAATCCTTCGCGGCATGCAGGAGATCATGGGACCCCTGCCCGGAAAGGAGAAGCGTTGCCCGCTCGATGTACAGGTCGAGCAGGAGGTGGACTGTGGCGACTACATCCGGCGATTCCTGACTTACGCTGCCGAGCCGGGTTCGCGCGTGCCCGCCTATCTGCTCATCCCGAAATCCGTGCTGAACAAAAAGACAAAAGCCGCCGGTGTTCTCTGCCTGCACCAGACCCATCGGCTCGGACAAAAGGTCGTCGTCGGCCTCGGCGACAGCCCGAACGACACGTACGGCGTGGAACTGGTGAAGCGCGGCTACGTTTGCCTGGCGCCACCGTATCCGCTCCTGGCCGATTATCAGCCCGACCTCAAAACGCTCGGCTATCAGAGTGGCACCATGAAAGCCATTTGGAACAACAGGCGCGGACTCGACCTGCTTGAATCGCTGCCGTTTGTGAAACGCGGGAAGTTCGGCGCCATCGGCCATTCACTTGGCGGGCACAATGCGATTTTCACCGCCGTGTTCGATGACCGCATCAAGGTGATTGTGTCCAGCTGCGGCTTCGACGCCTTCGCGGACTATTACGGCGGCGATCCAAACGTGTGGAAAATCGAGCGCGGCTGGTGCCAGACGCGCTACATGCCGAGGCTGTTGGAATATGCCGGGCGGTTACACGAGATCCCGTTCGATTTTCACGAACTCATCGGCGCCCTGGCGCCGCGCCGCGTGTTCGTCAGCGCGCCGCTCGGCGACACCAACTTCAAATGGCGCAGCGTGGATGCCATCGCGACGGCTGCGACACCGGTTTTCGACTTGTATCGCGTGCGAGAGAATCTGCGCATCGAACATCCTGATTGCGGGCATTTGTTTCCGCCGAAAATGCGCGGAGAGGCTTACAAGGTGTTTGATGAAACTTTGAAATGACCGTGGTTGTCTGAACCGCGCCGTCCGTTGGCCTGACGAAAAATGTTTCGCCTTTTCCAAGCTCTGCTCATTCTGTCCATTGTGCTGTTGTCCTGGCTCGGAATGATGATCGTCCATGAGTTCGGCCATGTCCGCAGTCGCTAGGCCGCGCCGTCAAAATACGGAGCGCGGCTCTGCGAGCCGCAGCAACGGTCGGTGTTTCAAGACGCTTCAATTATTCCGTACGCGTCCTTCGCGGCGAAGCTTGCTGCGAGTCACAGACTCGCGCTCCGCAAAGAAAATCGCCACTGGTCGCAGACGTCGCACCCGCGTTGCCTCCAGAGGTATTCGAGCGATTCTGAAAACACGCCTTAGTGAGATTGCCGATGCCGATGAACCTTACTCGCCGGTCGTCGCGCTTTATTCGTTTGTTGGAACCGGTTCTCGCCGGCCCTATCGCTTCGACGGCGCCGGCTTTTTCTTCGACTTGGCGTCCGCCGGTTTCACAGCGGTCGCCTCGATTTTCTTTTTCAGGTCATCGAGTTCCTTGCGCAATTCGCGGCCGGTCTTCTGCAAGTCGAGGACTTCCTGGCGCAGGCTGCCGAGTTCTTCACCCGGTTTCTTCGCATCGCGCAGCTTTGGGATCGCGGCCTCGGCCGCGCGGCGCTCCGGTGTGTCCTTCGAGGCGCGAGCGAAGGTTTCGAGAGCCGCCAGCGCCCTGGAATCGCCGAGCGTGCCGAGGGCGTTGATCGCAGCGATGCGCGCTCTCTCCTTCGGATGAGTCAGTCGTTTCATCAGGAATTCCCGCGGCGCATCTTTCCTCTCCTCCTGCCGCGCCAGCCAGGCCACCGTCCGCAACCCATCATTGAATCCGCTGCTCGTGAATTGCGCTTCCCGTTCGTCCAGCGTTTTGATGAGAGGTTCCAGGAACGCCGGGTTGTCCTGGGCGCGGATGGCATCAACGGCGGCGTCAGCCAATTCGTTGCGGAAGGAAGTAGAGTTCAGATAGCGGAGCAGATTTTCCGAAGCTGCGGATGAACCATAGGCGCCCAGTTGCCGAATGGCGCCGGCGACGATGACCGGATTCTTTTCCTTCTCCAACACCTGCTTCGCGGCCGCGAGCGCGGATTCGCGATAAAACCCGCCGATGTCGCTCCGCACCTGGTTGCGGACACGGGCATCGGGCTGGTCGGTTGATGCCAGCAGGGCTTCGAGCGCTTCATCGGTATGGATCGAGCGAAGCGCCTTTGACGCCTCGATGCGAGCGCCGTAGTAAGCGTCCTTGCCCAGCGCTTCCTTGAGTCTGGCGACGGCGTCGCGATCCTTTCGCGTGGCCAGTTGCTCGGCCGCGAGGATGCGACCGAGGGCGTCTTCCTTGTCTGTGAGTTGCGCGAATAGCATCCCAAAGGGCGGTTTGAAATCGATTTTTGCGAGCAGCCCCAGGTCCGGATCGATCCGCACGACCTCCGGCGCGGACGACAGAGGAAGGTAGAAATCCTCGGCCTTTTCCTTCACCGTGACCTCCTTTGAGATGCGGCCTTCCTTCGTGTTGAAGCGCACCTTGAGCGGAAAGCTGAAGAGCACGACGTCCTCGCTCAGTTTCTGGCTCTGTCGCACGGTGAGTTTGGCCAGTCTGGCGCGTTCGTCCCAGGCATATTCAATCTGCAGCTCGGGATGATGCGCGTGATAGACCCATTGGTCGAAAAACCGGTCGAACGTACGGCCGCTCAGTTCTTCGATCACCGCATTGAGGTCCTCCGTCACAACATTGCCGTAGGCGTGGCGCTCGACGTAGGTCTTGATGCAACGGCGATAGAGGTCTTCGCCGAGCTGGCTGCGCAGCATGTGCAGCACCCAGGCGCCCTTGGGGTAGGCGCGGAAGCCGAATTGTTCGTTGGGCGAGTCGAATTTCCGCCAGACGATCGGGATGGTGTCGTTCGTCGTGTTGATGAAGCCGCGCATGTTGTTCAGCATGTTGTAGAGAAACTCGTCGCGGCCATGCGCGTGCAGGTCGTAGAGCGCTTCATAGTAGGTGGCGAAACCCTCATTCAGCCAGATGTGGCTCCAGTCTTTGCAAGTGACGAGATCGCCGAACCATTGGTGCGCCAGTTCGTGCGCGACCAGCGCTTCGCTGGTGCGGATGTTTTCCGACGCGGCGGTGAAGATCGTGTTGTGCGTGAGCATCGTCTGACTCGTGTTTTCCATGCCGCCATGGTTGAAGTCGAGCACGCACACCTGGTCGTATTTCGCCCACGGATACGGCACGCCGATCTCCTGTTCGAAGAAGGCCATCATCTCCTTCGTGCCGCGAAACGAATTTGAAGCGTGCGCGAACTGGGACGGCGTGGTCCAGAACGCGAGCGGCACCTCTTTATGACGATCCTCCATTTTTTTGAAATAGCCGGCACAAAGCGTGATGAGGTAATTCACATGCGGCTTGTCCTGCAGCCATCGGAACGCGACCAGGCCCGTGGCCGGGTCCCTCTCCTCGGCAACTTTGCGTCCGTTCGATAACACAGTCATTTCTTCGGGCACGCGACAGACCGTTTCCGAAGTGAACTTTTCGTTTGGAAAATCGTAGGAGGGGAACCAATGCTTCGCTTCGGTCGTCTCGCCTTGCGTCCACAGGTGGGTGTCGGTGGCCGGATAACCCATCTCCGGCGTGCGGAAATAGAGGCCCTGCTTCGGCTCGCATCGGTAGCTCACGGTCACCGACGCCTCTTTGTCCGCCGCTATCGGTTCGGTGAATGTGATGACGATCTGATCGGGCGTCGTCCGGTGCCCGAGGACGCCTTCAGTGGAGGTCACCGACTCAACCATCAGATCGACGGCATCGAGGCGGAGTTCTTCCAGGGGTTTGGCAATAGGCTTGAATTTGAGCGTCGCCCGGCCGGCGATTGTGCGCTGCCTGAAGTCGGGCGTTACCTCGAGCGCAACGTGGAGAATATCCACCGTTCGATCCGGCGCGTATTTCCGGTGGTCGGGCGAGTCGATCGGCAGCGGCGCGGAATGGAAGTGGTGGCAATGGAGCAACTCGCCTTCACCCCGGATCAGTGTGGCAAAGTGACATGTGAACACCAGAACGGGGACGAGCAGGGAGCGATTGAGCATCGCCGGCTAATTACCACGAAGCGGCCGGCGAACGGAAGCAGAGAAAGTTCCGACACGGCGGTTGCCCGGGGAAAAACCTCAGCCGCTCAACTTGCGCAGAACCGTCATGCAGGAAAATTGTCCGGCGAACTCGGCTCGTTTGCGCACGGCGGATCTTCGGTTAGATCAAATTCACCGGATCAATGTCCACGGTCAGCGACACGTCCTCCGGCAGCGTCAGGGTCTCAGTGAGGTTTGCGAGCACCCGACTCAACCTGCTCATCTGCCGCGTGCGCAGCATGAGCTGGTAGCGATAGTAGGTCTCCGCGCGGAGCAACGGCGCGGGGGCGGGACCGGCGATGATCAAATCGCGAAGGGGAACAGGGGGGGAAGGTGGCAGAGGCGAAACTTCCGCAGCCTTGCTCTCCATTTCTCCCTTTCCCCTTTTCTCCTTTTCCCCGCTGCCCTCTCCCACCCGCTTGTCCAGCTCCTTGCGCACATGCTCCGCCGAGAACTTCACCTTCTCCTCATTGCGGCCCTTGAGAGTCAACAACGCGATCCGCGTAATCGGCGGGTATTTGAGCTGCTCCCGAAACTCGATTTCCTGCTCGTAGAACCCGGCGAAGTCATGCCGGCGCGCGTACTGAATGGCGGGGTGAAACGGTGTGAATGCCTGAACCACGACTTCGCCCTCCACGTCGCCGCGGCCGGCACGGCCCGCCACCTGGGTGAGCAACTGAAACGTCCGTTCGCCGGCGCGAAAGTCCGGCTGATGCAGGCTGAGGTCGGCGTAGATGATCCCGACCAGCGTCACGTTTGGAAAGTGCAGGCCCTTCGCGATCATCTGGGTGCCCACCAGGATGTCGATTTTGCCCGTGCGGAAGTCGCCGAGGATGCGTCGATAATCCTCCTTGCGCTTGAGCGTGTCCGAATCCATGCGTTTCACGCGCGCATGCGGAAACAGCTTCGCGAGCGTGGCCTCGACTTTCTCCGTGCCGAGGCCGGCGTAACGGATGGCCGGGTTACGGCATTTCTGATTTGGGCAAACGCCCGGAGCCGGTGTGTCGTGGCTGCAGATGTGGCAAAGCAGTTGTTGGATCGAGCGATGATAGGTGAGTGCCACGCTGCAATTCGGGCACTCGGCCACGTACCCGCACTTTGGGCATTGCAGTGACGTCGCGTAGCCGCGGCGATTGAGGAAGAGCATCACCTGCTCCTTGCGCTCAAGCCGTTGTGTGATCTCTTCTTTGAGCTTTTGCGAAAAGATCGGCGTGCCTTTTTCCCGGCGCGCCTCCTGGCGCATGTCAATCACCCGCACCAGCGGCATCCTCTTGTCATCGGCCCGTTGCGGAAGTTCCAGCAGGCTGTATTTGCCCTTCTGCACGTTGTAAAAGCTCTCCATCGACGGCGTGGCGGAACCGAGCACGACCGCGGCCCCTTCCATTTGCGCGCGGAGAACGGCGACATCGCGGGCGTGGTAGCGCGGCTCCTCCTCTTGTTTGTAGGAAGGTTCGTGTTCCTCATCCACGATGACGAGCCCCAGCGGGTCAACCGGGGCGAAGATGGCGGAGCGGGCGCCGACGACGATCCGGGCGCGGCCTTGGCGGATTTTGTGCCACTCGTCGTGGCGTTCGCCGGCGGATAAATGGCTGTGCAACACGGCGACGAGCGTCTGGAGCGGGCCGGAACAAAACCGCGCCTTGAACCGCTCGACCGTCTGGGGTGTCAGCGAGATTTCCGGGACGAGGACAATGGCCCCCTTGCCCTTCTGCAATGTGTGGGCAATCGCCTGCAAATAAACCTCGGTCTTGCCGCTGCCGGTGACGCCGTGCAGCAGGAACGTGCCGCCGGCATCTTGCCGGCGGAATGTGCTGCCGACATCCTGTCGGCAGGGATCCGCGTTCGCT
>DATEKZ010000336.1:0-4264 GCA_035277185.1 Verrucomicrobiia bacterium | reverse complement strand
CGCCGTCGGATGGATGAGCAGTCGTCCATCCGACTCGGACAGCGTAGCCACCAGACCGATGAGAAACGATCCGGAGACGTTAACCACCAGCGTTCCGATAGGGAACGCCTCGCCGAAACTCCGGGCGATTACACCCGAGAGCCAGTGGCGCCCGACGCCGCCGAGGGCACTTCCCAACGCGATCCAAAGATATTCCATCTTCAATCCCCTTTGCTAGCAGACGGGTTGCTGCCGCCAAAGCAAAATACCTCCGGGCTCGGGCGATGGCGCGGCTTCCGGGGCGGGAATGCGCTTGACACCATTGCGGTCTTTCAAGGTTACTGGCGACGCATTGCCCAATGGGTGTCCAACCAAAGAATCGATTCGTCTCATGCGAACAATGAAAAGCGATCCCTTGCGTCGTTGTGGTTATCTCGTTTTGCTGGCGGTTTTTGTTTGCGGCATTACGCGCGCCTTTGGCGGAGAGGCCGACATCGATATACCGGACCTGGGTCAGGTTAAGTTCAATGGCCTTGGCGGCATCAGCGGCGTGACCCTCATGTATCTCGGTATTGTGATCTGCGCGATCGGCGCGGTCTTCGGTCTGGTGCAATACCGGCAGACCAAGGCGCTCCCGGTGCATGAATCCATGAGCAAAGTCTCTCACACCATCTGGGAGACTTGCAAAACCTACCTGTTCACGCAGGGCAAGTTCCTCGCCATCCTTTGGGTGCTGATCGCCGTGTGCATGGTCTATTATTTCAAGGTGCTGCAGCATAATTCGCTCGGTCATGTGGTGGTCATTCTGCTCGCTTCCGTCCTGGGTATCCTGGGTTCCTACGGCGTGGCGTGGTTCGGCATCCGCATCAACACGGTGTCCAACTCTCGCACCGCCTTCTCCGCGTTGAAGGGCAACGCGCTGGCCACGCTCGGCATCCCGCTGCGGTCCGGCATGAGCGTCGGCCTGTTGCTCGTCGCCGTGGAGCTGTTTTTCATGATCTGCATCCTGACCTTCCTGCCGCGGGAACTCGTCGGTCCGTGCTTCATCGGATTTGCCATTGGAGAATCCCTCGGCGCCTCGGTGCTCCGCATCTGCGGCGGCATCTTTACCAAGATCGCCGACATCGGTTCCGACCTGATGAAGATCGTCTTTAAGCTGCCCGAAGACGACCCGAAGAACCCCGGCGTGATCGCCGACTGCACCGGTGACAACGCCGGCGACAGCGTCGGGCCGACGGCGGACGGCTTTGAGACGTACGGCGTGACCGGCGTGGCGCTGATTGCGTTCCTTGCGCTGGCGCTGGCCGCCACCCCCGCCATCGTGGCGACGCTGATCATCTGGCTGTTCGTCATGCGCGCGCTGATGATCGTCACGTCGCTGGCGTCCTACTTCGCGAACGAAGCGTTGAGCAAAGCCATGTTCGGCGGGAAAAGGGACTTCGATTTTGAAGCGCCGCTGACTCATCTCGTGTGGATGACGTCGGTGGTGTCCATCATTGTCACGTTTGTCGCCAGCAAGATGATGTTAGGCGACTTCACGGACGCCACCGGTGCGGCTCAACCGGCGTTGTGGTGGGTGCTGTCGGTCATCATCAGTTGCGGCACCGTGGCGGGGGCGTTGATTCCGGAGTTCACGAAGGTGTTCGTCAGCACGACGTCGCGCCATGTGCGGGAAGTGACCAATTGTTCCAGGCACGGCGGCGCGTCGCTGAACATCCTGTCGGGTTTCGTGGCGGGCAACATGTCCGCGTTCTGGATGGGCCTGTGCATCATGGTGCTCATGGCCACGTCGTATTATTTCTCGCAAAACCCGGCTCTGCTTTCGCTCATGCCTCCGAAATTCCTGTTCGCCGCTCCGATCTTCGCGTTCGGCCTGGTGGCGTTCGGCTTCCTCGGGATGGGGCCGGTGACCATTGCCGTGGACAGCTATGGGCCGGTCACGGACAACGCGCAGTCGGTCTATGAACTGAGCCAGATCGAAGGGCGCAAGGGGATCAAGGAGGAAATCCGAAAGGACTTCGGTTTCGACCCGAATTTTGAAGACGCGAAATACCAGCTCGAAAAGGGCGACGGAGCGGGCAACACCTTCAAAGCCACGGCCAAACCCGTGCTCATCGGCACGGCGGTTGTCGGCGCCACGACGATGGTGTTCGGTATCATTATGCTGCTCGAAGGCATGTTCGGCGACGTGATTACAAAGCTCTCCATCGTGCAACCCGAAATCATCCTCGGCCTCATCATGGGCGGCTCGGTGATCTACTGGTTCACCGGTGCTTCCTGCCAGGCCGTCGTGACCGGCGCGTATCGCGCCGTCGTCTACATCAAAGAGAACATGAGACTCGACGCCACCACGGCGTCGGAGAAGGACAGCAAGGAGGTGGTCCGGATCTGCACCGTTTATGCCCAGAAGGGCATGTGGAATATCTTCATCGTGGTGTTCTGCTTCGCCCTGGCCCTGCCGTTTTTCAACGCCTACTTCTTTATCGGATACCTGATCGGCATCGCGTTTTTCGGCTTGTTCCAGGCCATCTTCATGGCCAACGCCGGCGGCGCCTGGGACAACGCCAAGAAAATCGTGGAAGTGGACCTCCGCCAGAAAGGCACCGACCTGCACGCCGCGACGGTCGTGGGCGACACCGTGGGCGATCCCTTCAAGGACACCTCCTCCGTGGCGCTCAACCCGGTGATCAAGTTCACCACGCTGTTCGGCCTGCTCGCCGTCGAAATCGCCGTGGAAATGATGCTGAAATACAAAGAACGTTTGAAGCTCGACCCGAACGCAATAAATTGGAGTCCCTGGGTTGGCGGGTTCTTCTTCCTGGTGGCCCTGATCTTCGTCTATCGCTCGTTTTACGGAATGCGCATTCCGGAGGAGAAGGCGTCGACGTAGGATGGCGGCCGCACCGCGGATCGTCTCCCTCCTGCCGAGCTGCACGGAAATCGTCTGCGCTCTGGGGCTGGAGCAACAACTCGTCGGACGTTCGCATGAATGTGATTTCCCGCCGGCAATCCGTCACCTGCCCGAATGCACCGGATCAAATCTCGACACGCAAGGTTCCAGTGCCGGGATAGATCGCGAGGTCAAATCGCTTCTGCGGCAGGCGCTCTCGATCTATAGCATCGATATCGACCGCCTCAAGGAACTGCGCCCGGACGTGATTCTCACGCAATCGCAGTGCGAAGTTTGCGCAGTCAGTCTGCCGGAGGTCGAGCATGCGGTCAGCGTGTGGACCGGACGCAAGCCGCGAATCCTCTCGCTGGCGCCGAACTCGCTGGCCGATGTCTGGGAGGACATTCTTCGCGTTTCCGGCGCGCTGGGCGTTCCAGAACGCGGGGCCGAGTTGGTTCCGAAATTGAAAAATCGCGCCGAACAGATCGCCAGGTTGACACGAGATCTTCCGTGCCGTCCTTCGGTCGCTTGCATCGAATGGCTCGATCCTCTCATGGCCGCCGGCAACTGGGTGCCCGAACTCGTCGAACTCGCGGGCGGGTTGAACCTGTTTGGCGAGGCGGGCAAGCATTCGCCCTGGCTGAACTGGGAGGCCGTGCGGGAACACGATCCCGAAGTCGTTGTGATTCTGCCCTGCGGATTCGACGTGTCCCGCACTTGGCGGGAAATGCCGGCATTGGCGAACCGACCGGGTTGGGAGGGACTTCGGGCCGTACGGACTGGCCGCGTATTCATTGCCGATGGCAGTCAGTATTTCAATCGACCCGGTCCAAGGCTTGTGGAATCGCTGGAGATACTGGCGGAGTTGATTCATCCCAGGGTTTTCCATTTCGGCCACGGCCAGAGCCGTTGGAAAAAATGGGGCCATTCCGTCGCTTGACGCGCGCGGGCGTCGTTGCTTAATGTCCCCCTTAGCTGGGAGAAACGCGTTAGAAAGCGGAGTCGTATATGAAAACCAATCGTCGGTGGTTTGCCCTGTGGCTGGCCGCCTTCAGTGTCTTTTCCCTCGGCTATTGTGCCTCGGCCTCGCCCGACCAGCCGGTCATCACGTCCGTCCGTCTTGAGGATACCAACGTTGTCGTTGCGGCCAGCGTCCCTGCCGGCATCAAACGGGTGACACTCGAATGCCGCTCCCGGGTCGGGGCCGGGAGTTGGGCGCCCAGGGCACTGACGCGGCTGGACGGCAGCGGCGGCGACGTCACGTTCCGAATCCCACGCTCCGGCAATGTAGAGATGCTCCGCGTGCGCGCGGATGATCACGAGCCGTTGCCGGTTTCGTTCTACTCGGGACAGACCACTTTCGACGGCCAGCCGAATAATTCGGGCGGTTTGACA
>DATEKZ010000335.1:0-3364 GCA_035277185.1 Verrucomicrobiia bacterium | reverse complement strand
TCCTCCCGGCGGCGCGCCGTCGAGTGTGTAACCGGTGTTGGGATTGGTGGCTGGCCGGGTGACACCCTTGCGGGCCGCAAGCTCAGGCGGCTCCAGTTCGCGCCCCTGATCGTTTGAATCGTCAATCCAGTTCTCCAGGGCACGACGCAAACGCGTGACTACCTTTTTATGGCCCGGTGATTTAGCGAGGTTGTTGACCTCGTGAGGATCAGCTTCGAGGTCGTAGAGTTCCGCCTCGGGCATCGTCGAACCACACAGGAACTCCTGCGCCGCCGTCAGCTTGCGTTCGGTGTGGAGCTGTTTCAGGAGATTCCATACAGGATACTGCCTCTCTTTGTATTCGTTCGGCTGCAGGAACGGGCGTTCCGGCGTGAAATTGCGGATGTAGCGATAGCGCGAGTCCCGCACCGTGCGAAACCGGAACACGGTCTCGTCACAACGATCCCGCGCGCCGAACACATATTGCCGCGGCTTGGAAGCGCGCGGGCCGAGAAAAACTTCGCCCTGCATCTTCGCGGGTTTTTTCGCGCCGGCGATATCCAGCAGGGTCGGGGCGAGGTCAATCGACATGAGCAAGCGGTCGTCAGCCTGGCCGGGCTTGAACTGCTTCGGCGGCGGAAAGCCTTTCGGCCAGCGGATGATGAGCGGAACGTGCAGGCCGCTGTCGTAGCAGAACTGCTTGCCGCGCACGTGCGCCATGCCGTTGTCGCCGAAAAACACGACAACGGTGCTGTCCGCGAGACCGTCGGCTTCAAGCTGCTTGAGGACCAGACCGATCTTCCGGTCCAGTTCCGTCGCGGAATCGAGATACTTCGCCCAGTCCTCGCGAGCCACGGGATGGTCCGGCGTCCAGGGCGGCAGCTCCACTCTGGCCGGGTCCGCGCGTTTGGGGGCTTTGAAGGCCCGATGCGTTTCCTGGAAGTTGATCTGCGCGAAGAACGGCTGGTGCGATTTCAAATCGCCCCAGCGATCGGAGTCAAACGGCGCGCCGGAGTAGCGGAAGTTCCAATCCGTCTTGCCAGTGCCCCGAAAACCGAAGTGCGCCGGCAGCTCGCGGATATTCGCGGTGAAATAACCGGCGTCGCGCATCCAGTCGGTCAACAATCGGACGCCGGACGGGAGTTCGTACCCGTCGTCGCGATGGGCGCGATGGTTGTGCGCGCCGATGGTCGTTTGATACATGCCGGTCATGAAAGCCGAGCGGCTCGGCGAGCAGACGGGCGCGGTGGTGAAGAAACGGGTGTAACGGACGCCGTCCGTCGCGAGGCGGTCGAGGTTTGGCGTCCAGACCTCCTTCGCGCCGTAACACCCGAGGTGCGGCCCGAAATCTTCGGCGACGAGCCAGAGGATGTTCGGCTTGCGCGCATCCGCTGCCGTGAGCGTTGGCGCGACCAGGCAGAGGCCGATGAGCACGGCGCGCGGGAGGGTCTTCACGGAGATGAGGTTTACCAAACGAACGTCGTGAGGCCAATGTTCTTTTGGCCGCGTTCTTTTTGCCCGCGAAACACGCGAAACATGCCAAACGCAGGCGGTTAAAACACCACCGTGGATTAAATTGGTTCCCACATAATGTTACTTGTCAAAGGTCGATTTAAAGAGACGAGCGAATACCCAATATGCCAAAGCGAGGAGGGCGCCGTTTATGGACATCATGAACAGCAACATCGCTACCGTTACATCATCTGCGCCTCCGAAGTGCCACTTCCAACCGAATGCGCGAGCCAGGCTCGAATCAAGACGAACCATGTAGTACCAGGGGATTGCCAATCTGCGTTACAGGCGCAACGCTCTTCCATGTACGCGGGCAACGTTTCGCCCTTTCGCGTGTTTCGCGGGTAGAAGTCAGGGCACGACGAAGTCTCGCCCCACCGACGTCACCCCTTCGGATACTCCCATCCTTTGCGGTATTTCCGGCTCAGGAGCTTGTTCGCTTCGGCGTCGCCGATGACCTGCTCCTTCTCGCCGTCCCAGCGGATGCTGCGGCCCAGTCTGTAGCTGAGCATCCCGAGCAGGCTCACGTTGGTCGAATAATGGATCGCTTCGATGTCGCTGATCGGGCGGCGGCCGGTCTTGATGGCGTCGAGAAAATCGGCCCAGAGTTCCTTGATTTTCTGCTGGTCGGGCTCATCGAGTTGCGCCTTCTGCTCGACGACGGGTTTTTTTGAATCGGCAGGATAAAACTTCCAGCCGTCAATCCAGCCCTGGTGAAACGTGCCTTCGGTGCCGTAGAAGTAACAGCCGACGTTTTCGCCCTTCTCGGCGTTGTTGGCTGCGAATTGTCGATGCTCCCAGCTCACCGTGAAGCTTTCGAATTCGAACACGGCGACCTGATGGTCGGGCGCGTCGGTAGTTTGCTCGGTTTTCGAGAGGACGGGCGGGCCTTTGATCGAGCGACCGCCGGTGGAGTAAATCTTGCGCGGCCATTTTTCGCCGCTCATTTCACCGGCGATCCAAAGAATCTGGTCCATCCAGTGAATGCCCCAGTCGCCGAGTGTGCCATTGGCGTAGTCGAGATATTGGCGGAAGCCGCGCGGGTGAATCGAGCCGCGCCAGGGATTGTCCATGTCGAGGGAGCCGTTGAACGGCCGCAGCGGCGCCGGGCCGCACCACATGTCCCAATCGAGTTCCTTCGGCGGTTCGACGTTCGGCAACGGCTTCTCCGGGCCACCGCCGTAATGAACGAAGGCGCGCACCATGCCGATCCTGCCGGCTTTGCCGGAGCGGATGAACTCGCGACCGGAGACGTTGTGCGGCGAGACGCGGCGGTGGGTGCCGACCTGCACGACGCGGTTGGTTTTGCGCGCGGCGTTGACCATCGCCCGGCCCTCGCGGATGGTGTGTCCGATCGGTTTCTCGACATAGACATGCGCGCCGGCCTGAACGGCGGCGATGGTGATGAGCGGATGCCAATGATCCGGTGTGCCGACGATGACGATCTCAGGTTTCTCGTCGGCGAGCAGTTCGCGGTAATCCTTGTAGAGATTGGGACTATCGCCGGCTTCCTTCTTCACCCGTTCGGCGGTTTTGCCGAGGAACCGCCCGTCCACGTCGGAGAGCGCAACGATCTTGCACGCGCCGGAGGCCATGGCTTCGCCCAGGATGTTGTTGCCCCACCAACCGCAACCGACGAGGGCGGTCCGGTATTTCTTTGTGGGTGAGTCAGCCCCGAGGATGGGGATGGCCGAGAACACGGCGCTCGCGGCAGCGGAGGTTTTGATGAATTGGCGGCGGTTCATGTTCATAAAGGCAAAAATGTTGACGGTTGTGCGGCTCGCATTGAGTGACGCGACAATTGCCGGATTTGTGCGCGACTCGTCAAGCGGGAAAACCGCGGGAGAACCGATCGGACTCTCAGTCTGGCCGT
>DATEKZ010000334.1:0-5269 GCA_035277185.1 Verrucomicrobiia bacterium | reverse complement strand
GCCAACACACGGCCGGCCCGGTTGCTGGAAACCGGTCTGGATGTAAGTGATGGCCGGATCATGATTGATCGCCTCGGTGTTGACCGTTTTGATGATCGCGATATCGTCCACAATGCCGGCGATGTTCGGCAGCAGCTCGCTCACCCACGCGCCACATTTGCCGTGCCGGGCGAACTTGAAGACCGGCTTCACGACCGGGAACGATTTCTGGCCGGACGTCATCGTGGTGATGCGCTGGCCCATGCGGACGGAGTCGGGCAACTCGGAGTTGTGCAGCTTTTCCAGCGCCGGTTTGTAATCCAGCAACTCCATCTGTGCCGGGCCGCCGGCCATGAACAGGTAAATGATGCGCTTCGCCTTCGGCGCAAAATGCGTTTTGCCGAACCCGGAAGCGGCGTCGGACGCTCCGGCCGAAAAGAGTCCGGGGTTGAGCAACGACCCGAGCGCCGCGGCGCCGAGGCCGACCGCCGAACGGCCGAAAAAATGCCGGCGGGTGATTAGTAAGCCACGTTCACGTAGAGGGTCCATAAGCAATTGGCAAAGCTCAAAGATTAAAGTTCAAAGCTCAAAGAAAGATTCAAGGTCCAAGTTTAAATTCCTCACAAAGCGCCGGTCATTCACCTTCAGCCACCGCCGGTTCAATGCCCAACGGTTTGGAGCTTCTCCATTGAAGCGTGGAGCTTCCCTTGAGCTTTGCTCTTTGAACTTTGAACTTCTCATTTTTCTCATTTATGACGCATCGCGCCGAAGATGCACAGAAGCTCATGCGCTTCGCGATACAGCGGACGTGCCTCGTCCGCAAGCTGCGGTTCGGAAGCAACGATCATTCGGAGAAAGAATTTGGTCTCCTTCGCTTCCTTCATGCAGCGGCTGATCGTGTTCTTGAAATCCTTCTTCGAGACGGCCTCGTTCGCCTCGCAGTAATTGGCGCCCACGCTCGTCCCCGCTCCCACAAGCTGACCGATCAAGCGGTTATTGGTGGGATTGTGGGTAATCTTCTTCGAAAACGCGACGATCTGTTCGCCAAAGAGAGCTGTGCGCTCGATCAGGTCCCATGGCCGGCCATTCGAGGACGCCGTCGCCTCCTCCCGGAGGACCATCACAGCGTCCGTTTCAGCCTTCAGCCACCACCAGTCCAACGCGCGCCCGTTTGGAGCTTCTCCATTGGAGTACGGAGCTTTCTTTGAGCTTTGAGCTTTGAGCTTTGAGCTTCTCACACTCATCCCTTCGTCACCACTTCGTCCAGATTCAGAATCATCGTCGCGATGGTCGTCCAGGCCGCCAGTTCGCTTTCATCGAGTCCGCCCTTCGCCCGGAATTCGCCGATCGACAACAACTTTCCGGCGGCCTCCTTATTGGCGCGGAATTCGGCGAGTTGTTTTGCGAGTACATCATGAATGGCCTTGATCTCCGCCTTTCCCGGCTTCCTTGCGGTCGCGAGCTGAAAGGCATAGACGATCCGGCTTTCGACCGAGTCGCCGCCTTCCAGCAGGATGCGTTGGGCGAACGAACGCGAGGCCTCCACAAACTGCGGATCGTTCAGCAGTGCGAGCGCCTGCAGCGGCGTGTTAGTGCGCGGACGGCGGGCAACACAGTATTCGCGCGTCGGGGCGTCAAAGATCATCATGTTCGGCGGCGGACTTTGACGCTTCCAGTAGGTGTACAGGCTGCGGCGATAATTGCCCTCTCCGGAGTCCTGCACGTACTTTTGAGAGTTGTTGAACGAGACGGTCTCCCAAAGCCCCGGCGGTTCGTAAGGCTTCACGCTTTGGCCGCCCTGCTCCTCCACCAGCAGGCCGCTGATAAACAGCGCCGAGTCGCGGATCACCTCGCCGTCCGCGCGAAAGCGCGGGCCGCGGGACAGCAACCGGTTTTCCGGGTCCTTCGCTCGGAGATCGGGAGGGGCGTTCGATGTTTGCCGATAGGTTGCCGAGGTGAGGATAAGGCGCTGGAGATGCCTCATGTCCCAGCGGCTGCGGACGAACTCGGTCGCCAGCCAGTCGAGCAACTCGGGGTGCGACGGCGGATCACCCTGCACGCCGAAGTCCTCCACGGTCTTGACCAGGCCGACGCCGAAGAACTGTTGCCAGAAACGGTTCACCGTGACTCGCGCGGTCAACGGATGCGCGGGGTCCGTCAGCCATTGGGCGAGACCGAGCCGGTTCGTCGGCGCGTCCTTCGGGAACGGGGTGAGGATGGCGGGCACGCTGGGCATGACTTTGTCCCCCGGTTTGTCGTATTCACCACGCATGAGCAGCGTGGTGTCGCGCATCTTGCCGGATTCCTTGGCAACCAGCGTCGTGGGAATCTCCTTGTCCAGCACCGCCTCCTGCTCGCGCCACTTTTCGATGTTCTCGAAGAGTTCCCTGAACTCCTTCGAAAACTGGCGGCGATAAAAATTTCGTCCGCGGACGGCCCAGTCGCCGGACGGTTCCTTCGTGGACGACAGAATGGCAGCGACGTCGCGCGTGAGAGATTCTCCGCTCACGGGCGTTTGGCTGAAGGCGAAGGATTTTGCTCCCTGGTGATTCACGGCCTTCACAAGAATCCGGTTCTCACCCTGCTTCAGATCCACCGCGATGCTGGCGGACACGCCCTTCTCCTGGTCCGGGTCGGCGCGCTGAAGCACAAGCCGGTCGTTCACCCAGAGCTTGAAAATATCGTCGGCGCGCAACGTCAGCTCCACTTTCATCGGCGCCGGCAGCCGCACCGTCCGGTGGAGATAATAAACCCCGTGAACGCCATGCAGTTCATTGACGACGACGTGGGCCTTTCCGTCGGCCAGGTCGCCGCGTTCGGTCCAGCCAATTTCTTCGCGCACGCCCGGATACTTTTTCTTCAGGTCGATTTCCTTTTCCGGTTCATAGACTTTCTCAAATCCCGCCTGCAAACCATCGCTCTTGAACGGGCCGAGCACGTGCCACGGCGTGAATCGGGGCGGGTTCAAGGCGGCCGACAACCCGCCCTCCGGAGCCGCAGCCAGGTAGAAATGCCCGATGGCGCGCCGGTTTGTCGAGGCCTCGAAGCGCAGCCGCACGCGCAACTCGGCGTCCTCGGGGACCTTTGCCGGTTCATCCAGCACGAACAAGGCCGTGCGCGGCCCGGCGGCTGACTTTGCGTCAACCGTCCAGCTCGTGTCGGCTTTGCCATCCACGGCACGGTCGATTCGGTGATCTCCCTCGGCCGCATCGGCCAGAACCAATGCGAACTTCAGTTTCTGCGGCGCGCCTTGTTTGTCCTTCCGTTTTGGCTTATCGGGCTTATCGGTTTTGGCCGCCTTGTCGCCTTTGGCCGCGTCGCCTTGATCGGCCGCCTGGTCGTCCTTGCCCGGTTTGTCGCTGTCTTCCGGCTCAGGCTTCACCCATTCCGCCTCGAACTCTGAGAGCTGGAACTTGCCATCCTCGGCGCGAGAGGAGCTGCTTTGCGGCAGCGACTCGTGGGGCAAGGTTTCCAGCCGCAGCGCCGCCAGGCTTCCTTCCTTCGGTTTGAACGTCAGCTCATAGACGTCCTGCTCCGGGTTTTCTCCCTCCGCCAGGACGGATTGATCTTCGAGGACCTTGAGTGCAGCGCCGTTGGTCGTGCTGGATTTGGCAGCGATGGGTTCCAGCGTCGTCCAACCGCCGGCGAGTTTTTCGTGTCGCTGGCTCATCCAGGCCATCTGTGCCTGGTCGAGTTCCACCGCCGGACCGTCGATCTTTTTCTGTCCGTCCGCAATGTGTTCCTTCAGCCAGTCCATCCGTTCGCTTTGTTCTTTCGACGGCAACCTCAGGAACGGGTCGGGGTTGGGTTTGTTGTTGTCCATCACCGGCTCGTCGAGATTGTTGAAGAAGGCATACAACCCGTAATACTCCTTGTGCTGGATGGGATCGTACTTGTGAGTGTGGCAGCGGGCGCAAACCATCGTCAGCCCCATCCAGATCGCGCTCGTGGTCTCGACGCGGTCGAAGGCGTACTTGGCGGCGTACTCGGCTTCGATGGCGCCGCCCTCGCCGGTGCTCATGTTGCAACGCATGTAGCCGGAACCGATCTTTTGTTCGCGCGTGGCAGCCGGCAGAAGGTCCCCGGCAAGCTGTTCGACAGTGAACTGGTCGAACGGCTTGTTCGCGTTGAAGGCATTGATCACCCAATCGCGGTAGGCCCAGATGTCACGCTGGGAATCGATGTGGTAACCGTGCGAATCCGCGTAGCGCGCCGCGTCGAGCCAGTACTTGGCCATGTGCTCGCCGTAACGCGGCGAGTTCAGCAACCGGTCCACGACTTTGTCGTAAGCCTGAGGATCCTTGTCGGCGAGAAACGCATCAACTTCTTCGACCGTCGGCGGCAGACCCGTCAGGTCAAGCGAGGCGCGGCGGATCAAGGTTGGCTTGTCTGCTTCCTTGGCCGGTGTCAGGCGTTCCTTCTCCAGTCGGGCCAGCACGAAATGGTCGATCTCATTGTGGACACTTCGTTTGTTTTTGACCTCCGGCACGGGCGGGCGCTGCGGCGTGACAAAGGCCCAATGTTCCTGCCACTGCGCGCCCTCGGCGATCCACGTTTTCAACTTCGCGATCTGTTCCGGTGTGAGCGCTTTCTTGCCGCTTTTCGGCGGCGGCATGACTTCGTCCTCGTCTTTGGAAGTGATGCGCGCAACCAGGGTGCTGTGGGTGGGATCGCCGGGGACAATGGCCACATCGCCGGACTTGGCCGGCTTGAACGCCTCCTCTTTCACGTCGAACCGAAGCTTCGCCTTCCGCGCCTTGTCGTCAGGCCCGTGACAGGCGAAGCAATGGTCGGAAAGGATGGGGCGGATGTCGCGGTTGAAATCGATGGTGGACTTGCCTTTCGGCTTCCTGGCGTCGGCCGCCACCGTGGGCGCGATCATTCCGACGAGGGCGCAAACGGTGAGAACGCCCCGGGAAATTTCGCGCATTGAACCCTTGAACCTGGAACGTATGCGCTCGGACCGCGACCGTCCCGACCGCAGCGGCTCCGCACGCTCGGAGACTGTCGACTGTTCCCAAGCCGCCGTTCTCATCGGACCCGCTGCACCCGAGACGGGCGCGGTCCGGCTCATGAGAAGCCTCCACGATTTCAGGATCGCGCATTGGGACCATGAACCTTCTACGAGTGCGGGACGTCGTCTTGGAGTGCGGGGGCAAGCGAAGCGCGACCCCGCTTTGGATTTCATGGCACGATGCTCAGGCAAATCCAAAGCGCCGTCGCCGCTGTCCACCCTCCGCAGTACTGCTACGGAGGACGGGCGCTCTGCCGGCGCACTCCAAAACGAGGC
>DATEKZ010000333.1:0-5700 GCA_035277185.1 Verrucomicrobiia bacterium | reverse complement strand
CGCCTACGAAGTCTGGACTCCTCTGTTGGATTACGACCACGTCGAGGACATCACCGCGGTCATGCCGCGCAAGTTGCGGGCCCTCCGGGCGCACCGCTCCCAATTGAAGGAATTCGACTACGTCCGCGCCGTCTCCGGGCTGAATGCGTTTCGCGGCGAACTGTCGGCCCGGTGCCGTTACGCGGAGGTCTTTCAAACCCTCGATGTGAGGCGTGAAAAATCAGCGACTCCGGCAAAGCCGGAGGCTTGAAATGATGAACGACTCTTCCGGCAAAGACGGAGGTTTCTCAAGTCGGCAATGAATCCGCCTCTCCGCATCGCAATGTTCGTCGGGAGTTTCCCGGTCGTTTCCGAAACGTTCATCGTGCGACAGATCGCCGGACTGCTCGACCTCGGCCACGACGTGGACATTTACGCGGACACGAGAGGGGAGGCCGATTCCCCGATTCAGCCCGAAGTAACGAAGTATCGCCTTCTGGAGCGAACGACGTTCATGAAGATGCCGCCGGAAACCGCGCCGTGGGAGATGCCGGTGTGGCCCGTAACAGGGCGGACCTGGCCGCCCGGGGCCACGGGCTCCATCCACAACTCGATCAGAGTGCTGCGTGCGCTTTCCCGGTTGTTTCAATGCCTGACGACCGCGCCGCGCCTGACGTTTCAAGCCCTGAATCCGGGAGAGTACCGCTACCAGGCTGCGAGTTTATCGGCGCTTTATCGACTCGCGGCCCTGAGTCGCATTCGAAAGCGGTATGACGTGTTGCACGCGCATTTCGGTCCGGTTGGAAACAGCTTTCGTTTCGCGCGCGACCTCTGGCGCGCGCCGCTGATCGTGAGCTTTCACGGTTACGACTTTTGCACGGCGCCGCGGCAGGAAGGCTCCGACATGTATCATGGGTTGTTCGCCACCGCCGACACCATTACGGTGAACAGCGAGTACACACGGAAACGCGTGTCGCAACTCGGTTGCCCGTCCACCCGTCTGCACAAAATTCCCGTCGGTCTCGATCCGGCGGTCTTTACTTTCCACGAGCGGCACCGGAAGCCGGAGGAGCCGGTCCGCATTCTGGTGGTGGGGCGGCTGGTCGCGATCAAAGGCCATGAGTATTGCATTCGGGCCGTGGCGAAGCTGCGGGATCGGCACCCCGGAGTCCGGCTGGAGATCGTGGGTGACGGGCCGCTGCGCAAGACGTTGGAGGAACTGGCTGCGAAACTGGACCTGCAACAAATTGTCACGTTTTCCGGAGCTTGCGACGGCGTTACCTTGAATCGGTTGATGGCCGAGTCGCATCTCTTTGTTCTTCCGAGCGTCAGTATCGAAGGCGACCAGGAAGGTCAGGGACTGGTCTTACAGGAGGCGCAGGCATGCGGCCTCCCTGTGATTGCCACGGACAGCGGTGGACTGCCGGAAGGCATCCTGCCCGGCCAAACCGGCTTTCTCGTGCCGGAGCGGGATGCGGACGCGCTGGCCGAGCGTCTGGCTTATTTTATTGAGCATCCGGAAATCCTGCCGATCATGGGGCGCAAGGGTCGAGATTGGGTTGAGGAGTGTTATGATATCGGCAAACTCAATCGACAACTGGTTGAACTCTATGCCAGGACAATCGCGGATTACCGGACTCGGAATGAATGACCGACATTGCAGACGCGACCTCAATTGGCCGCCACGTCAGGACTGCGAACCTGGACAAGTGAACCCTCTCCATGAATCCGGCCCCCTCACCCCGTCCCTCTGCCTCAGTGGGGGAGAGGGTGTCCGAAGGACGGGTGAGGGGGTGATTCAAAGGCGCCATGCGCGTTCAAAGTTCGGGCATCCTCTCTATGAGCGAGTTCTTTGATGTCAATCAGTACTGGCTGAAACGAGGGCGCGGCTATATCGGCGAGCCCCTTCCGCAGGAATACCACCGGCTTCAGGAAAAATTCCTGCTCGATCTCCTGCGCGCAAGCCGGATGCCGATGGACCGGATTCTGGAGATCGGCTGCGGTTTTGGACGGGTCACAAAGCTGCTGACCGAGCATTTTCCCGCCGCGCAGATTACGGCCCTGGACTTAAGTCCGGATCAACTGGCCAATGCGCAACGCTACTGCGGGCAACCCCGGAACGTCGTCTTCGAACAGTACGATTTTTATTCCGGTTTGCCGTTCCCTGGAACCGGGTACGATGCTGCCGTTGCCATCGAAGTGTTTCTGCATCATCCCCGGCAGGTGGTCCACGCTCTGATCGAAAGACTGGCCGGCGTCGCGGGCTGCATCGTGAACATTGACTGGAGCGAAGACTGGCCCTGGAAAACGGCCGAGCATGTCTGGGTGCACGATTACGCCGCAATCTATCAGGAAGCGGGATTGCAGTGTGCCGGCTTCGCCCTCCCCCGCAAGGTCGATGGCATGCAACAGATGCTTTTCATCGCTGCGTCACATTTACCCGGCGAAGTCGCAAGGCTGGAACAGGAGGCCCATGCCGCCATGAGGGATGCTTTGATGCGATCCCCTCCTCCAGCCGCTTCGGAGCCCGGTCAGTGGCCCCAACAGTTGCAGCGCGCGGTTCAGGAAATCATGGAAACAGTGCCGGCCGGAAGTTCACTTATCCTCGTGAACGATGATCAGTGGGACAATGAAGCATCGCTGATTGGCCGTCGTGTCGTTCCTTTTATGGAGCGAGACGGCAGGTATTGGGGACGACCGGAGAATGACGAAATGGCGCTTCGCGAATTGGAGCGGTTGCGACGAGCCGGCGCCGGCTACGTGGTGGTCGGATGGAATTGTTTCTGGTGGCTGGAGCACTATCCCCGCTGGCACCGGCACCTGCGCGACGCGTTCCCCTGCGTTTTGGAAAATGAGCGTCTCATCCTTTTCAAATTGACCTGAATGCCCAGCAGCCGGCCCAACACCATCCCGACGGTGATCCACCTGGTTCGCCAGTTGAAGCCGAAGTCGATCCTCGATGTCGGGATCGGCTTTGGCAAATGGGGACATTTGTTTCGTGAATACACGGACATCAATGAGGCGGAGCGAGAGCCGGACCGATACCAGCGGGCAAACTGGAAGGTGCGGATCGACGGCATCGAAGGAAATGCCTCTTATGTTACCGGGATGCACCGCTACCTCTACAACAACATTTACATCGGGAACGCGGGCGATTGGCTGAAGAAGCTTCCGCACTACGATCTCGTTTTTCTCGGTGATGTGATCGAACATCTCGAAAAACCGGCGGGACACAGCTTGCTTCGTGAGGCAACGCAGAAGGCCCGCAAAGCAGTTGTCATCACCACGCCCAAGTTCGAAACCGGCCAGGCTGACCTTTGCGACAACGAACTCGAGCGGCATCGAAGCCTCTGGACCGGGAGGGATTTTCGCGAGTTTGAGGGTGCGATCGTGAAAACCATCGACAGTTCGATTCTGCTCGCCGTCCTGTTGAAACCCGGCGTTGCCATTCCCGTCTTTGGTCCGCCCAAGCCGACAAAACCGGCGGATGTCCGCCGCCTTCAACGGTGCCAGGCAAAACTCATCAAACTGATTCCGCTGACAGAGCCCTTCATCCTAGTTGATGAGGAACAGTTCCGGTCCGATTTGCCCCATACACGAGCCATTCCGTTTCTCGAACGGGACGGTCAGTACTGGGGTCCCCCCGCGGATGACGAAACGGCCATTCGCGAGTTTGAGCGGTTGAGAACATCCGGCGCCAGACTCATCGCCTTTGCATGGCCCTCCTTCTGGTGGCTTGAACATTACCGGGAGTTCCACGAGCACCTCAGGAAGCGCTTCCGCCGTGTCCTGAAAGACGACAGCCTCGTGGTATTCAGGCTTCGCGCTTGAATAGGACTGCGCGCGAGGTTCCCCGCTTGAGCGATCTGTAGCCGGAGTTTTATCTTCAAAGGGAGGCATTGGCATCGCTATTGCTTGAAATCCGGCGATGTTTGCCAGAATTGGAATTTCAACGGTGACGGATTTTCTGGTCGTGGCGACGCTGCCGATTCGGGCGGCGCTGGGCAGGAGAGCCGGTGAGGCAAACCCGCGTTACGCGCGCAGAGTCGCGCTGATCACGGAGACACTGGATGGCGTATCCATCGAAAAATCGGTCTGCACCGGAGATGCGGCGCCTTGCGAGTCAGCCGTAGTCTCGTTGATGCAAGAGCGGCGCAAGATCGTCCTGGACGGCTTCCCGCTGGAAAAGGTGGCTGAATTCTGTTTCAAACACAATTACCGCTGGCGGTTTCACAGTCTGGTCTCATCTCAAAATGACATGAGCTTCATCATTGAGCCCGGAAAGAGCTTTGACGCGACCGCCAGGGATGTGCCGCTCTGATCGGAATCGCGACGATATCCCGGCTCTTGTCATCCAAGGTTTCCTCCGCGACCACCGCCCGCCACCTCGTCCCCAACATCCGTCGATTATAGCCGCTTCGCCAACCGCGCAGCCAGTCGATCCAATGCCGGTGAACGATCTAGTGGTTCAAGGCGAACGTCCAAAAGGCAGAAGCTCTCCGTGTGCTGTTCCGCCGCTCGCAATGCCAGGTCGAGCTGTTCTTCGGTTTCCACCTCAAAACCCATGCCCGCGCCCAGGATTTCCGTTATGCGGCTGTAGTTCCATGGCCACACGTCGTTGAACGGGCCGTCGTGAATGTGACGTTCCGTGCCAAAACCCCGATTATTCAGGACGACGACGATGGGATTGAGATTGTACCGGGCCGCAGTCGCCAGTTCCATCCCGGTCATCTGAAATGCTCCATCTCCGACCAGCACCAGGGGCCGGAGTTTCGGATTGGCAAGCTGAGCACCAACGCCGGCAGGCACGGCGAAGCCCATCGATGCGTAATAGGCCGGTCCGAGGAATTCGGTCCGATGGTGGATGAACAGGTCCGCCGCCCCGAACAACGCGTCGCCGACATCCGCGACCACCACGGTCTTTTCCGTCAGGAAGGCGTTAAGGCGTTGAAACAGGCCTTTGACCGTTATCTTTTTCTTGCTGCGGCTGGCGGACCACTCGCGCATCGGCGCCGGCCGTGGAATCCTCGCCGACAGCCGGCGACGCAGACGCGCCTTCAACAAGCCGTCCACGAAATCCTTGAAGCGGACGTTCTCGAAGGTGTGATAGCGAATCGAAAGTTTCTCGCTGGTGGCGTAGATCGAACGCGCCGGATCGAGCTGCGCTGTGTAGATGCCGAGGTTGATGTCGGTCATGAACGCGCCGAGCATGATGACGCAATCACTGCTCTCGACGTAACGGCGAACGTCGTCCCGGCCCATCGCCCCTTCATAGACGCCCATGTAAAACGAGTGCTGTTCGCCGATGACCGATTTGCCCATGATCGTGGCCGCAACCGGGATGTTGGTCTTTTCGACCAGGCGGAGGAGGGCATTTTGCAAACCGAACCGGTGCACTTCCACGTCGGCGAGAATCACGGGCTTTCGGGCGGCATTGATCATGGCAGCCGCCTCCGCGAGCGCCTCGCGCAACGCTGCGGGATCGCTTCGTTCGTGCGGTTCGAGCGGCGTGTGATGGGGAATCCCGGGCGTCGAGACAAGATCGCGCGGCAGTTCGATGTAAACCGGGCGTTTGTAACGCAAGGCCGCGTGCAGCACGCGGTCGATTTCCTGAAACGCCGTCTGCGGATCGGCCAGGACCGTCGAGGCGATCGTGAGTTGTTCGAAGACTTTTTTTTGCGTGTCGAATTCGCGCACCTTGTGATGGAGCAAGGGATTCTT
>DATEKZ010000332.1:0-7153 GCA_035277185.1 Verrucomicrobiia bacterium | reverse complement strand
GCCCAATCGCAAGCGTATCTGGAGGCGCTCGATCGCGTCTTCCAGTACAATGTGAACGAAGCGCGGAGGCGTGGCGTCCAGATCGTGCGGTTGTGCAATGTCTTTATGATCGCCCAGGCCGTGCTGCTGGTCTTCTTCTTTATTTACGCCTTTTATGTGCCGTTGATTGCCCTCCTCGAACGACTGACCGGAACTCACATTGAGCCGGACATCTGATGCTGCGCAGGGACGGAGGAACACCATGAGGTGGCTGAAAGCGCCATAGGAGACCAATGAAGGCCCGCCCCATCCCGGCGAGAGTGGACAAAACGATCGCGGTCGCCGACACCTCTCGACCCAAGGTGTGTGGCACTGATATCTTGTGATGACCGATCCCGAGTCATCCATCGGCAAAGGTTCGCCAGGAGCAGCCGCTCGAAACCGCGGCATGAGCCTGCTGAACGCCATGTACTATCTGTTCAAACCCCTCCTGCCTCGAGGATTTCGCTACACCATGCGCCGGCTCCGCGCGCGCCACAAGCTCCTGACATCCAAGGATTGGCCCATCATGGAATCCGCCGCTCAAAAGCCGCCGCAATGGGCGGGTTGGCCGGAAGGCAAACAGTTTGCCCTGGTCCTGACGCACGACGTGGAGGGACGCATCGGTTTGGACCGCTGCCTGAAGCTGGCTGCCATCGAGACGCGGCTGGGTTTTCGTTCGTCGTTCAATTTCGTCCCGGAGGGAGAGTACTCCGTCGGCAAGACCCTTCGCGATGAACTCGCGGCCGGCGGCTTCGAAATTGGCGTGCATGATCTGCGCCACGACGGCTCATTGTACCGCTCGCGCCGCGGCTTTAGCGCCGCTGCGCTGCGCATCAATGGCTATCTCAAGGAGTGGGGGGCGGTCGGCTTTCGCGCAGGCTTCATGTTCCACAACCTGGACTGGCTTCACGATCTGAAAATCGAGTATGACGCCTCGACCTTCGACACCGACCCTTTCGAGCCGCAACCGGATGGCGTGGGAACGATCTTTCCCTTTTGGGTGCCCGGGCGGCGGCCGGACGAAGGCTACGTCGAGATGGCATATACCCTGCCCCAGGATTCCACGCTGTTTCTAATCTTCCGCGAAAATGCCATTAACATCTGGAAGACGAAACTGGACTGGGTCGCCGCGCAAGGCGGAATGGCGCTGCTGAACGTGCATCCGGATTATCTGGCGTTTGACGGGGACAAATCGAGGATCAGCGAGTTTGACCCCGGCATATACGAAGATTTTCTTCGGTACGTGAAGCTCAAGTACGCCGGAGCCTACTGGCATGCGCTTCCGAGGGAAGTGGCCAGATTCTGTCGCAATCAAATGCCTCGAAAATCAAATCCTCCACCCCAATCGAAAGACGCGAAGTAGGACAATCACAGCGCCGCAACGGACGGGTTCCAGCTTCGGGCGAACCGCCGCCCCGCAGCCGCGGGGCCAGCGGCGTGTGCTCCCCGGGAAGAGACGAGCAATTCGGACGCTCGCTAAACTGCCTGCTATTCGACCCTGTTATTGCGCGCCGATCCCCGGCCTTGACACGGACACCGCGCGGTAGAAGCGCTGAGTCCGACCGGTTGCTCCCCCATCACTGAACTCGGTTGTTCCGTTCGTGTTCTCCAACGTTGCCACTTGCGTCCAGTCGGTCAGGTTCGCGGACACTTCCACGGCGACGGTTTGTCCCACTTCGCCCTCGATCCGCAGCGTCACGACCCCCGCCTCATCGATGCCCAGCAGTGTCATGCTCGGTTGTCCGGGCGTGGCCACGGACGCCGGACTGCCGCCGGCCACGCTGGTGATGTCAATGAAGCAGATCTTGTTGTTACTGGCTCCGCTGGCATTGCTCAAGGTGAGTCTGCCGTCCGCGACGGTAACGGTCCTGGTTCCGGAAACCCAGCGGCTGCCGGAGGTGGGTGTGCCGCTGACGGTGAGCACGCCCTCGACGTTAATCCGGAAGACGCTGTCATAGTAACCGGCGTCGCCCGCGACCACAAACACCTGATACGTTCCGTTCGGAACGGCAATTTCCCAGAACCGCGCTCCACCTGCCTTTTGCATGTGGTTCACCGTGTCGTAACGCTGGTCCGGTGAGAGCGAAGAATTCCGGTCGCGTGTGAAGCCAGTGTTGTTCCCATTCCAACCGTAGGTGAATCCGTTGCCCCGGTTGGCATATCCATTTCCGGCGTCCATCAGGTAGCCTGAAGGAACAGGCGACGAACTAGGCTGGAAGTTGACAAAAGCGCTGAACGCGGACGTCACGGTCAAAGTGCCGTTGACGTGTGTGACCGTGTAGTTGGCGTCAGCCGCGCCGCTGGCAACAATCGGATAGGCGCCCACTGGACTGGACTGGTTCGCGGTGGTGCTCAAAACCACGGCGGTATCCAGACTCGCCGGCGTGTCGCCGTTCACCAGACCTGCGTACGTCGCCGTGAGCGGCGGATTCGGTTGACCGACCGGCCGGCTCTTGTTATCGGCCGTGATGGTCAAGGCAGCCCGGGTTACGGTCAGAGTCCCGTTGGCGTGCGTGACGGTGTAATTGGCATCCGCGCCGCCGCTGGCAGTAATCACGTAGCTCCCGACCGGACTCGAAGACGTTGCGGCGGTGCTCAGACTCACCGGCGTGTCCAGGCTTGCTGCCGCATCGCCGTTGACGAATCCAGAGTAGCCGGCTGTGAGCGCGGGCAACGTCGCCCCGTAAACCTTGCTCTTGTTCTGCACGGTGATCGTGAGCGGGGCCTTCAACACGTCAATCGTCACGGTCGCCGTCGCCGCGCTGTAGTTCGCCGTGTCGGTCGGCGTGAAGGTCACGGACAGGACCCGGCCATTGCCGGCATTCAAAACGGTTCCAGCGGGAGGGCTATAGGCAAACGTGCCCGGTGTGTTGGCCGTGGCGTTGAGTTGCGTGCCGCTGAGCGCCGTGCCGTACGTGATCGGCGATGGATTCGACCAGGTAATGGTCGCTGGTACGGCCGTTCCTGTGTCATCGAGCTGGCGGAGGAAGGCGACCAGGTTGCTCAGGTCCGTCGCATTGAGGGCAACTCCATTATGAGCGGAAACGGCTTCCTCCAACGTGGCCGCCGAGCCATCATGCAAGTAAGGCGCGGTGCCCCACGATCCCAGCACCGTGGGTGTGTCCAGTCCGGTCAAGGGTGCGCCCAGGCGCTGCCCGCTCGAAGGTTTGAGCGTTCCGACGTTATGGAACACGTTGAGCGCGCTGTCTGTAAACTTCGAACCTGTGTGGCACTGGGCGCAGTTCTGCTGCTGAAAGACGGACTGCCCGGCCACTGCGGCGCTGGTCATCGTGCCGTCGGCGTTCCGGTGCGGGCTGTCTCCATGTTTGGCCAACGAGCTGACGTAGGCGGAAAGCGCATCGAGGTCCGCGCTCAATCCGCTCTTCGGATCACCCAACGGCTGGGAGCGCGTGCCGGCATGGAAGTCGGTGTCGCTCATCAGGCCCGTGCCGAGCGCGAAATTTCGGATCTGTCCCTCGAAGTCCTGGACTTCGTCGAAGTTGCCGGTCCAGTGGAGTGGTCCGTGGGCCACGCCGCCGCGGCCACGCAGCGTGATCGTATTGCGCAGGCCTTCGCCGAATTGCGTGAAGTCCCAGATGCGCCCGTCCTGGCCGCCATCGTTGTGGCAGGCGGCGCAACTGACGTATTGCTGAAACGCCACGCGAACGTCGCGCGCGTCGTAAAACAACTGTTTGCCGATCAGCACCTGCGGCGTGAGTTTCTCCGTCGTCACGCAGTTCAGCACAGCCGGCGCGGGCGGCGCGGTCTCGGAACCGTTCGCCAGCGCGTTGAGGTCATGGAGGGTGATCGTGCGGTCCATGAAGTTGTGAACATAGAGTGTGCGGCCATCCGGCGAGAGAACCAGGGCTTGCGGAGCGCGGCCGGCGTCAAATCGCAGAATCTCCTGCTTCGCCCAGGCGTCGGCCACGGCCACTTCACGACTGCCTTCGAGCGCGGTGAACAGGAAGTTGCCTTTGGGATCGAAGGCCGAGGCGCTGGCGATGCCGGCGTTGTCGAAGTCGATGCGGCCGGCGATGTCCTCGGAGCCGCTGGCCATGGTGATGCGTGAGGCGATGCTGCGCATGGCCATGTCATGCGTGAGCACGCCGCCGTTCCGCAGCGTGCCACGTTTGATGTTGTCCTGTTTGGACGGCACCCAGGCACTCAGGCCGTCGGGCGACACCACCGCCGCGCCGAGATAATTGGGAATGCCCTTGCCGGAATTTGAAGTGTCGGGCGCCTCGCTGTGTTCGAGCACGATCGTCTCATCCACCGTGAACGTCCCGGCGTTGATGGCCAGCACTTCGCCGCCGTGCTTCACGCCGCCGACCGTCGTCTGGGGTGACGCGGTTTCCTCGCCGGGCAATCGCGGCGAGACAAACCGAGTGGCCAGGATCAGCGCCCCGTTGGCGGTGACGGACAGGTGTCGGACGTGCAGGCCGACGTCCAGCGATGCCACCGTGGCGCCATTGGCCGGGTTGAGTTTCAGAATCCTGCCGCCGTCTTCTAGCGCGACGTAGGCGTTCGCCCCGGCCGGATCGAAAACCACTCCATACGGACGCGAGCCGCGCGGAAGATTCACAGTCTGGGAGAGCGAGAACGTCGAGGTGAGAACGGTGATGGTCGCTGATTCTGCATTCACCACCCACACGCGTCCGTCCGGACCGATGGCCAGGGTGCGGGGCGCGCGGCCCACGTTCACTTCCGCCAGCCGGGCGCGCGTGACGGCGTCGAACACCGTCACGCTGTCGTTGTCCGGGTTGACCACCCAGAGTCGGTCGTTGGCGCCGGAGCGGTCCTCGTAAGCGATGCTCGACGAAACCGTCGGTCTGGACGCGGTCAAGGGGGCGTGAACCGCCTGCCGGTAGCTGCTGGTGACCTCACGGCCGGTGTCGTCACGCGCGGTGACCGTGACGAGGTACCGGCCGGGATTGGTGAACGTGTGCGAGACCGTGGGCGAACTGGAGAAAGCCGTGTCCGGCGTGCCGTCACCGAAATTCCAGCTGAATTGAGGGTTCAAGCCGCCCGATGACTGAGCAGTGAGCGAGACCGTGGTGCCTGCGGGAACCGCGGATCCTGAGAGTGGCTGGAGCGTCAGGACGTTGTTAATCGTCCAGGTGAAGCCCGTGCTGACGGGCGTTGTGTTGCCGTCGGTCACGGTCACGGTCGATGAATAGGCCCCGACGGTGGTTGGAGTGCCGGAGATAAGACCCGTGGAGGGATTGATGGAAAGGCCCGCGGGCAAACCCGAGGCGCTCCAGGTCAGCAGATCGCCGTTGGGATCGGTGGCCTGCATCTGGCGGCTGACCGCGTTGCCGACGACGTTGATCTGGTTGCCAGGCGCGGTGAGAACGGGCGGCGCAGGCAATGCGAAAGCGTTCAGGGAAAGACTCCAACTTTCGATGTCGTGGTTGTTGAACTGGCCACCGGTTCCGCCGGAAAAGCCGAACCAGGCCTGGCTGCCGACAAGTGCTGGCAGGTTGACCGACAGGGTGATCACCGGCGTGCCAGGCCGGTTGGCAACCACTCCCTGCGCGGCGAACACCCGCAGTTGATTCGCCGGGCCGTCGTATTCGATCCACATCGTGTGGCTCAATCCATTCTCCAGATCCCAGCCCGGAGTAAAGGTGGCCAGGTGCGTGGCCGCGTCGCCACCGCTGAGGACGCCGATGTGGTTCGCGTTCGCGTCGCCGGCACCCTGAAAATTGTCGATCTCTATCGCGAGACTCTGGCCAATCCCGCTGTAACCCAGGCCGGTGCCCAGGCCGCCGATGGCGTTGGCGCCGGCCCCCTGGATCATGAACGTGAGGCCATCGGCGCCGTCCGCAGAGCCATGAATCCGGAACACGAAACGCGTGTTCATGGAGGTATTTGGACCGATGGCTTGCGAGGCGGAGATGAAGGCGGAGCCGGCCTGGTTGGCGACGTTGGCGGCGACTCGAAGCGCGCTGCCGGAAAGGACGGCGTTGCCGTTCAGCGTCAGACCGGTGGCCCCGGCGAACGTTGAATAGTTCCGACTGAACGTGGTCGGCTGGATCGTCCAGCTAAAGTCAGCGAAATCGGAACTGTTCCCGTCGGTGGCCGTGACGCGCGGGGAGAACGTGCCCTGCGTGGTGGGCGTGCCTGAAATCAGGCCGGTCCCGGCGTTGATGGTGAGCCCGTTTGGCAAGCCCGTGGCCGACCAGGTGAGCACACTGCCCGTGGGACCGCTGCCGATCATTTGCAGCGAAGTCGCCTGGTTCACATAAGAGGACTGGTTGCCGGGTTCGGCAACGCTGACAGAGTTAATGGCATCGACCAGGATGATCCGCGCGACGGAATGCGTGCCAGCGGCGTTCAGGCCGAAGAGCATCCAGTAGCCAGGCGTCATGACGTTGAGGCTCGAATGCGCGGTGATTTGATACGTGCCTGTCGAGGTTTCAGTGAAAGGCAGCGAAAGAAACCGCAAGTCCGTGTTCACTGAATGCGTGATCGCCGACATCTTGATGAAGCTGAACTTCTGGAGGCCGGGCGTGCCGGTGACGGTGAAAGTCGTGGCTACGCCAATCGCCGTGGGGGCGGTAGCGAGCGTCGGCCGCGTGGCCAGCGTACCATCGGCGTTGAAAAGCGTGGGCGGGGTATAAAGTTGCGCATCTCGATGATCTCCTCCGCCCAGGCCGCCGCCGCCCGACATGACCCGGCCATCGGGCAGGAGTAACGCCAGCGAGTGGTAGTTGCGCGGGACGGACATTTCCGCTGCCACCCGCCACGTGCCGGTGGCCGGATTCCAGATCTCGGGCGTGAGGATGGAACCAGTGTCATTGAACTTGAGGCCCGACGTGTTCCCACCCATGACAAGCACTTCGCCGCTGGGAAGGACCGCGGCGTTGGCAAACTGACGGGCGAAACTCATCGACGCGGTCGGCGTCACGACCGGCGTGCCGGTGCGTACGTCCACCGTGTAGGCCACTGTGCTGCTGGTGCCGGTGGTGTCGTCACTGGAATTGGCCGTGGTGTTGGCCCCGCCGCCCGCCACGAGAATCCGGCCTTCGCTGTACATCACCCACGAACCTTCCTTGGGCTAGTGCGCGCCCGGCACGGTCGTGCCGGTGTTGCTCATCGAGCCGCTCCCATCCGGCACAACCCAGTGCAT
>DATEKZ010000331.1:0-3932 GCA_035277185.1 Verrucomicrobiia bacterium | reverse complement strand
AACTTGGAGCTTGGAGCTTGGAGCTTTTCATCCTGCTTCCGATGAATTCAGATTCCTCATTGGTCCCTTGTCTGCCCGATAACGCCCCGTTCACGCCCGAACAGCGCGCCTACCTGAACGGATTCTTTGCCGGCCTGTTTTCCCGAACGCCGGCGTCGTCCGCTGCCGCTCCGCCGCCCCCTGAACAGGCGCTGCAACCGCTCACGATCCTTTTTGGCTCTCAAACCGGCAACGCCGAGGGCCTCGCCAAACGCGTCGCGAAGGAAGCCGGCAAACAAGGCTTCGCCGCCACCGTTTTCGACATGGCCCAGTATCCTCGCGAGAATCTGCCGCGCGAACAGCATCTGCTCATCACCACCAGCACTTATGGAGACGGAGATCCGCCCGACAACGCCAGAGGCCTGGTCGAATTTCTGTGTAGTGATCAGGCGCCCGCTTTGTCCGATGTGAAGTTTTCCGTGCTCGCCCTGGGTGACACGAACTACGAAAAGTTCTGCGAGTGCGGCAAGACCTTTGACAATCGTCTGGAGGCTCTGGGCGCCAGGCGCGTCTATCCGCGAACCGACTGCGACGTCGATTTCGAAGAACCGTTCCAGACATGGCTCAACGGGGTGTTGCCGTCTCTGAAATCAGTAATCAGTGATCAGTCGTCAGTAATCAGTTGTGCACCGGACG
Organism: Verrucomicrobiia bacterium; assembly: GCA_035277185.1. Lineage (GTDB taxonomy): Bacteria > Verrucomicrobiota > Verrucomicrobiia > Limisphaerales > AV2 > DATEKZ01. Next base: position 3,257 of record DATEKZ010000331.1, on the reverse strand, counting down.
CAAGCGCAACGGACCACGGCCTGCCCGCCGAAGCTTCCAGCAATCCGGATGCACGCATGCGGTCAGAAGCGAAGGCGGGACCACGGACCACGGGCCACGACAAAAGGAATCCGTTTTCCGCACCGCTGCTGGCGAATCGCAAGCTGAACGGAGGAGGCTCGGACAAAGACACGCGGCATTTCGAGATCGCGTTGGCCGGTTCCGGGCTGAGCTACGAAGTCGGCGACGCGCTCGGCGTCGTTCCGGCCAACTGTCCCGGGCTGGTTGAGGAGTTACTGAATGCGCTCGGCCATTCCGGGGACGAAGCCGTGACCGGCGTCGCTGGAAGACAGGTTTCCATGCGGGACGCTCTCGCCCGCCATTACGAGATCACGAAGATCCCACAACCCTTGTTGTGCGCCGTGGCCGAACGAACGAGCGACGAGCATCTGCAAAAACTTATCGCGCCCGGCGTGAACGGCGAGCTTACAAAATTCCTGTGGGGCCGTGAGATCATCGATCTGCTGCTGGCCCATCCCGGGGCAAAGTTTACGGCGACGGAGTTTGTCAGCCTCCTTAAGAAGCTTCCGCCGCGGCTTTACTCGATTTCCTCCAGTCCGAAAGCCCACGAAGGACAGGTCCATTTGACCGTTGCGGTGGTTCGGTACAGTTCGCTTGGCCGCGATCGGAAAGGCGTTTGTTCAACATTCCTGGCGGAGCGTGTTCCGGCTGGCGCGTGGGTGCCCGTCTTCGTTCACAAAAACAAGGGCTTTCGTCCTCCCGCCGACGGCAGCCGTCCGATGATCATGATTGGACCAGGCACGGGAATTGCCCCGTTCCGCGCGTTTCTCGAAGAGCGCCGCGAGACCGGCGCGCAAGGACGCAACTGGCTCTTCTTCGGCGACCAGCACGCCGCCACGGACTTCCTTTACCGCAACGAACTGGAAGCGATGCTGCGAAGCGGCCCGCTGACGCGGCTCGACACGGCGTTCTCGCGGGACCAGGAACAAAAGGTTTACGTCCAGCACCGGATGATCGACCACGCGAAAGAGGTTTACGCGTGGCTGGAGGAAGGGGCGCATTTCTATGTCTGCGGCGATGCGAGCCGGATGGCGAAGGACGTGGACAAGGCGCTGCACGAAGTCGTGCAACTCGCAGGCGGCAAGACGCCGGAGGATGCCGCTGCCTACATCAGGAAGCTCCAGGCCGAAAAGCGCTACCAGCGGGACGTTTATTAATTCTTGCGCTTACCAAACTTTGTCGCATATGCGACAAAGTTTTGTAGTTGCATCCAACTGGGAGAGAACATTTTCGGCGTCAACGGCTCAGCGCGGGCACATCCCGCCGATCCATCCTCAGTCCCGACGCCACATTCCGGCAAAGGCGGCAAAACGTTTCCTCCACGAGGTTCAGTCGGCGCCGCGCGGGCCAGGCGATGACCCAGTGACGTTTCAACGGCCGGGTCCCGAGCGGGCGCATCTTCACGGTGCCGCGGGCCAGGTCGGGGCCCACCGCCCATGGGGCGAGCACGGACACGCCCAGTTTCAGCCTTACCAGTTCCTTGATCGCGGCGATGCTGCCCATTTCCATCACGGTGCTCGGCACGATGTCGAGCTGGCGGAAATAGTCCTCCACCATTCGCGCCGTGAGGCTCGACCGTTGATACAAAATGAGCGGCTGCCGCTTCAAATCCGCGTGCGCGATCGCGTCACCGGCGGCCCAGGGATGCGACGGCGCAAATACAAACAACAGTTCGTCGGTGAACACCGGGCGCATTTCCAGGCCGGTCGCGTTCGCAGGGGTGACGCCGAGCGCCAGGTCGATCCGGTTCTGTCGCAGCATGTCGATGGCCTCCGGCATATCGGCGGACTCGACCTGGAAGGTGACGTTGGAGAACGATTTCTTCAGTTCGCGAATGACGGGCGGAAGCAGGTATTCGCAGGCCGAAGCTGCGGCGCTGACCCTCAGCCGTGTCTGGCCCCATTTGGCGAGGCGTTTGACCGAATCTTCGGCGGCATCCAGCGCACTCAATGGCGCTTCCACCTGCGCCAACAATTGCTCTCCGGCCTGGTTGAGCAGCATGCGTTTGCCCGTGCGGTCGAATAAGCGGCAGCCCAGTTGGGTCTCCAGCGCCTTCAAGGCGTGACTGATGGCCGAAGGTGTGAGGTGCAACTGGCGCGCGGCGGAGCCCAAACTCCCCTGCCGGGCCACGGCGCAGAACATTCTTAACAGACGTGTGTCCATCACATCAACGCTGCCTCAATACCCGCTTGTCACCGTCGCGCCGGGTCACGCCGTCTTTGTCGAGGCGTTCGAGCAAAGGGATGAGGATGCGGCGGCTGGTGCCAAGGGCCTGGCGCAATTCACTGGCCGTCGCGGCCCCGTGCTGGAGGAGAAACTGGCGGACAAGTTCTGTCGCGCGGGCGAAGCTCTCGACCGGCAGGACCACTTCCGGACTGAGTTCAATCGCTTCGCCGTTCTGCATAAGAAAGCGCAACGCCTGCTGAGTCGAGGCATCGGGAGCCAGTTCCTTGCGCGATGGCGGATCCAGGGGTTTGGCCGCCAGCGCGGCGCGGAGCTTCGCGCCGATGGCTTGCAACTGCGGCGGAAGCGCCAGCTTGTGGCTGGAGCGGCGGATGACGACTCCGGCTTGTTCGAACCCGTTTCGCAACAAGTCGGCCGTCAGCGTGTCGAACACTTCGGCGGCCGGCAGTTGCTTCTCCAATTGCGCCCGAAGTTCGCTGAGGGCCAAGCCTGGCCGCTCCGGATGCAAACGGTGCTGAGCGTCGATGCCATCCACAGCGATCTTTGTCAGGCGCTGCCAGAAGGCGGCGTCGGCGATCCACCCTCCGGCTTCCAGGACATGTTTGCCGGCCACGAGCGATGCAAGCGCGGCTGAGATTTCGGCGGCGCTGAAGCGCGACCGGGCCAGCAGACCACTCCGGCGGATTGCGTGCCGGCGCTCCACTTCGGACGCGACGAACGTCGCGGCCTGGTCCGGGTTTTGTGCGCGTTGTTCGAGAAACGGACTCCGTCCATCGCTGCGCAGCCCGTCGCGTCGCGCATCGGGATCAAGAACCGCGCCGCCGGCAAGAGTGGTTTGCTCCGACCAGTCGCGAACAATGAAACGGTCGCCGGCAAACGCAAAGGCGGCCGACTCGAAGCGGAGCTGGGCCAACTTGCGTTCCCCCACCTGCAACGGACCGGCATCGATCAGCTTCGCGTGAGCCGGAATGTTGGTGCTGCCGAAGTGGATACGAACCAGCGTCCCCTCTTTC
>DATEKZ010000330.1:0-5315 GCA_035277185.1 Verrucomicrobiia bacterium | reverse complement strand
TTGGCTGAAGTCGGTTGCCAGACCGGCGCCGGGCCTTTCATGGCTTCTCCACCCGCAGAAAGAGACTTCCGGGCACATTGCTTGGCAATGCTACTTCCAGGCGTCTGATCTGGTTTGCCTCATCGGCAGCGTTCAAAACGTTCAATGCACTCCACGCGCTTGCGGGTTTCGCGACCTCGTCCACCCACAGCACGGCGTGATTGGTGACTCCGGTTGGATTTTCAAACCAAAGCGTCAGTCGCCGGCTGCTGAGCGCGCGCGCATCCAGCGACGTAATGCGGAAACCGGTGTCCACCCAGAAGCGTACTTCAACTTTGTTGGTGTTTCCCTGAACGTCAGCGACCGCGGCAGTCACCTGGCTTGTGCTCAGATTGGAGATCGGCGTCTGCAATGGAATGGAGAAGATCCCGGGCGCGATGAATGAGCCTTGGTTCGATAGTTCTGTCCCTGCGGGTGATCCGTTGACCGGGAAGTCGGCTTTGATCGAAAGGGTCGCCCCGTTCAACCCTGTGTAGGCATCTGCCACACCCACGCGGATTTCGTTGAGCGGGAGGGAATTCAGGTTCTGGCGGGGACGGCTGACGGTTACGGTCGGGCGCAGTTCGTCGAGGAACCACCCGTAATTGGCGTCGTCGCCCGTACCGGTGTTGATCGGACAACCCAGATCAACCCAGCGGGCAAACATCATCCTCTCGTCTTCGCTAAGCGGCGGAACGCCGCTGCCCGGTGGCGGCATGATGGTCCCGGTGTAGTCGAGGTCGGCGCGGTTTGGATCGGCGCCGGGCGGCAGCGTCGCTGGATCGCCCGGCGCGCTTTCAGTCGGATGATCCGTGTTCGTCCAGCCGTCGAGCCGGCGGCCATAGATTTTCCAGATCAACAGCGAGCGGCGACTTTGGAACATGCGGACATAACGGCTCGCGTTGCTCTGTCGCCAGGTGCGGCTGCTGATCACCGGCTTGTAACCCCAACGTGCGCCGTTGTCGTCGGCGAGTCGCGCGTAGTCGCCCGGCAAACCGCTGTAGTTCGTGTAGTCGTTAAGGACAAGATTGCCCTGCGCATTGGTCGTTGAGTGGCAAGGCACACAGCTCCGTTGGAGCACCGGCCGGATATCCCGCAGGAATTCCACGTTTGCGGCGCCGGGGGGATTGGTTCGCACCGTCGTTTGGCCGCCGGGAGTCTTGGTGAGCAGCGCGACCATCGTTGTCAGATCGACAGGCTTGTAGCCCGGCTTGCCGGCAACGGTGTCCTGGATGAGCAGCGGCTGCTGACTGTGGGCATGGCAGCCACCGCAGTTGTTCCGCACTTCGCCGGGCCGCACCTGGTGCCACGTCTGCGCCATGTTCAGCATCAATCCATCTTTGTCGAGAGTCTGGAAACTGAACGGCGTGTCGGCGGGAATCTTGGCCATGAAACTCGTGTCCGGATTGCCTTCGGAATCGAGGATCGCCGTGCCGTTCGTGTCGAATTTCCTCAACGGGATTTCGCCCAGGATGCGCAATCGTTCGCGCGCGTGGCTCACGAAGTGGTTGCCGTCGTTGGACGGACCGCCGGAGTTCGGGCCGTAACTGCGGTGCGAGTTTGGCTCCATCGCGATGATTCGCACCGCGTGGATTTCGCTGTTCGCATACTTGCCGGCGTCCGAGCCTTGATAGTCCCAATTGCTGCTCTGGCCGTTCTCGGCAGTGTTGAAAGCGTCGAGGCCGTCGTAGAAATCCGACCAGGAGGGGACCACGCCCGGGAAACTCTCGCGCTTGTAAAAGCCGCTTGTGCCGACGATGCCGTAAGGCGTGCCAGGCGGAAGCTCCGGGTGTGCCGAGCCGTCGTTCGGCAGCCAGGGAAACTTCGCCGGTTCATCCGTGCCGTGAATCGCTTTCCAGGTCACCACCGCGCGTGGCCAGGCTTCGTTGTAATTCGGATCGTTCTTGATGAGGACGAGCTGGGATGGGTTTGTGACGGTGAGGCTGCCGGGGATAAGATAAAGGCCCGCATCGTACTCGGGAAGGGTCGTCGGACGATTCAGATCGTTCGCCGGACCGGGCGTCCAGACCACGAGCAGGTCGTTGTTCGAGGCGCCGGACGGATGCGTGAACTTGCCCACGCGGACACCGTTCGCGCCCATCGGCGCGGCTTCGTCCTGCGGATGTGTGAACGGCGTCATCGCGTACATTCCGCGCGGCTGAAAAGGGATCGAGAACGGATAGTGGAACGGCGTGGTGTTGCCGATGGTTTGGTCCAGACCCGGAGCGCCATCGCCGAACGCATTGTAGAATTGCGGCTGGCCCGGGGGCGCCGTGGGTGGCAAACGATACAGCGCGCCAAATCCGTTGTTGTTCAGATTGTAATAGTCCACCACGACGAGGTCGCCGTTGCTGATTTGGGTCATGAAATGAAACGCCTGGCCGCTGTGAAACGCGCTGACGACCGGTTCCCACACCCGGCCATCGGGCCAGATCGACCAGATGCCCCACATGCGCTGGTCGCGCAGGCCCTGGCTTTCGTAACTGCTGAACATGATCCGGCCGTCCTGGAGCGGCGTCGGATGCAGCGCGCTGCCGATGTTGATCGGCGCGATGAAGGTGACGTTCTTGCCGTCCTCGTCCATCACGAAGAGCTGCAGCGTGGGGTTGGTATAACCCTTGGGCGGCGTGTGCGCGTTGCGATTGCTGGTGAACGCGATCTTGCCGCCCGGCACCGGGCATGGACCGAGATTGAGGAGGCCGTAGCCCAGCCCGGTCTTCTGCCAGCCCGTGCTGGACGGATCGGCGTAGTTCCATTTGCCCGCGCCGGTGTTCGGGGTGAACTCCTGAAACGTGAGCCGCTGAATCTGGCGCGTCTGCAGATGAATGCGGTAGATGTCGCAACCCTCGTAAGGCAGATCGCCGCGCTGATAATTCAACGCGCCTTGTCGCAGGTCGGGAAACAGGACGTAGTAACACCATTGGCCGTCGAACGAAATGAACGGGTCGGTGACTCCTCCATTGCCGCCAGCCACCAGGATTTCCGAGCTGCCGTCCGGATGCAGCAACACGAGATCGGCGCCCGGATCGAGTCGCGCCGGATGGAAGACCTCCGGCCAGATCGTATTGTTGTTGTCGCCGTAACGCGGCTGACGGACATAAACGATGTCGTAATTGACGGCCGCGGCGAGCGTTGAGGGAAGCGAAACGAACAGTCCGATGAACAGGAGGAGAAAAGTGAAGAAGGGTGGCGTGGGATTTTTCCTTTCACTGATGATGGGTCGGGGACGCGGCCGTGCGGCGTTCGGCTGGCGCAGTGGGCCGATCCTGAAAGATTCGCAAATGATGCCCTCCCGATAACGGATGCCCGCAACCGCCCTCGGATCTGATGCACGCTCTGACCGGTTCTTCACCATGGCCCTGGGGCAAACTGAGCAAAGGACGTTCCACCGGGATAGGAGAACTGGAATGCTGAGAGTGCTGGCCTCGCAGGACGCAGACGGTCGCGCCAACCAGCAACGATCCGAGTCAAAGGAAGAGGCAACCACGGATCCCGCGGCCGCGGGACGGATTCACACGGATTTCTTATGCGTTGCCATCCCCGTCTTCAAGACATACGTCGTCCAGTTTCTTGGCAGAATCACAACGGGAGTTGCTCAATCCTGTTCTGCCAGTATTCAGCGTCCGTGGCTTTGGAGATCAGCTCCAGGTCGGAAATCATCTCGCCGAAACTGACGTAACGTTGGTGCGCAAACACCAATCCCGCGAATGCTCTCCCGCTCCGTTGCCAGTTCTCCGCAAGGACCCTGAAGCGGATGTCCTGCGTCACCATCACACGCGTCAATGACGTCGCCAGCGAAAGCAGTCCTTCGTCGGGAAGTTCATTCGTGCCTTCTTCGGTCGCGGCAAGAATGTCCGTGCCGCGAAGCCGGAGTTGAAGAATCACCGGGCCGGGAACATGCACATCAGCGTAAAGGCCGACGGACATCAGCGCTTGGCTTGTTGTTTCAGCCGGACGAGCAAGGGCGGCGTCGGGTGCGCCTTTTTCCAGTCCTCAACCGAGTGATATTCGGCGACCAATTCCTCCTCTATCTCCTCCCGGTGGTCGAAGTAGTAGGTCAGCGCCGCGTGGGCTTCCGCGAGCGTCAGGTAAGGATACTGCCGGACAATTTCCTCCGCCGACCAGCCGCGCCACAGATAATCCGCCACGATCATCGCCACGCGCGTGCGTGGATGCCGCTGGAGCCGCGCGGGTTCGCCCGCCGGCTTCTCAATGTGCGGATAAACCAGTTCCGTTGGCATGGCGGCAAAATCGCAGCTTGCATGGGGGATGTCAACCCGGCGCTGGAACTCCGCGCACGAGGTTTATCAACTCAACAAGGGCGCGCTCGCCTGCGCTGATTAAGGACAAAGTCGCCGGCGACGAGATCAAGTTCACCCGCACTGTGGCGAATTTATCAAGACGCCTGCCTGATCAAGCTCTGCGCCTACGAAACACTGTTCCAGACGACATTCACGATGACGTTCGAAGGCGGCCGGGTGACGTTGGACTCCGAAGCCAATGTGGCCTTTGGCCCGACCAAGCGACCGCAGTTGATTGCACGGGCGGAATGAGTGGCGTTTCAGAAACGGTTAAGTTCCAAGGCAGCAACGTTCAGTTTCTTGTGAGCCCGTAACCTTATCCCGTGGGGCATGCTTCTTTACCACCAGTGGAGATTCCCAATCAGTTTCTCGTAATCTGCGGCAGTCTTCATAAACAACTCCAAGTCGGATCCGAAAAGGCCTGCTTTGAATGGAGGCCAGTTTTCTTTCGATTGTTCAGCTTCTTGGAGAAGTTCCGTGAAAGGATTCGTCCCTCTTATTCGGCTACTCATTTTCCATCCGAATCGGCCGACGGGTCCCCACAGATGTCGATCCAGTCGTTTTCGACCGACCGCTATGAAGAGGGCGAGCACCATTTCGAAACGATCGAACACGACTTCGTATTCCTTGCCAAGAAATAGGTCGTCATCCAATTCCGGCTGAAGAAGTTTGAAGAGGTATTCGCTCCTTGGAACAAAGAACCTTTCATGTCCAGGAAGTCGCTTGAACGCTTCAGACCGCTCGAGCTCTGAAATCTCGTCCGCAATTACCACTGCGAGTTGCGAGCTCGTCGGACTTTTCTGCCGGATTGTTACTGCTGCGTTGAAAATTGCATACAGGTTTTCATATCGGCTATTTGCTATAGCAGCGATGCCAGATGAATAACAAAGAAGGATGACGGGATACCATCGAAGGTTGTTCCAGATGGTTAATCCATTTTCGAGTTCGATATTGTCGGTAAGCCGCGCCAGAGCTTTGCTCAGAGTTGGGTGATGG
>DATEKZ010000329.1:0-4633 GCA_035277185.1 Verrucomicrobiia bacterium | reverse complement strand
GGGCGCAGCGGTCCACGTATTCGAGAAACAACGCCGTCTCGCCCGTCTCGGGATACGTGTGCGCTCCCAAACATCTCGGCCGGAATTCGAGCAGTGGCCGGAGCACGCGCTGATAGACCTCCGCTTCGTAAGCGAGGTCGCCCCGGTGTCCCCAGGCGGAATGATTGCAGTTCGCGCCATACTTGATGAACACCCGCCGCTTGCGGCCACCGGGCCACTGGCAGGTGACCATTTCGTTCGGAAAGGTGCTCATGAAGTGCGGCCGTGTGCGCTTGACAACCTTGACCGCGCTTCCGTTGCCGGCGGAGTCGTGCAGCCCGGCCGTGAGCCGTTTCGTCAACGTCAACAAATCGGGCAATATTGACCGCGGCGTTTTCATGAATTCATTAAATCAGCGCCGTTCACGATCGGGTATTTCATGCCGGCACTTGGCTGGTCGCAACTTCCCCCCAACCCAACAAGATCGCATCCAATGCCGCGAGCAATTGATCGAGGCCGGCTCTTGTGCTGAGTTCAGTTCGCTGAAGACGTTCGGCCAGTGCAACCGTGACATAAATGCGGAGGTCCTCCGCGTTTATCGAGTGTTCTGCCCCGGCGTTGTACGCGTTCAGGAAGGCGTCAAGACAGGACCGATACGCGTTTTCATCGTGGTGGCTGAGAGTAAAACAGACCAGGTCGGCCGCGAATCCCCCAAGGTCAAGTCCCGGATCAGACCGCCGGCACTCTTCGAAGCGATAAAGATAGAAGCGGCCATCCGCGCCGTAATGAATGCAATCCCAACCAAACGCTCCGTGAATCGGAGCCGAGACGGGTGACTGTCGGCAGGGGGCCGCGTTTTCGATTCGTTGAACGCAGTCGCGAAAACCACTCACGAGGTCCGATCCACCCGGCAGCGCTTGCAGCGCCGTCGTGGTGCGCGCGACCATCGCCTTGAACCCTCCTTCGGTGTCGTCTGTTCCGTTGCCGCGAAACGCGATCCGGCTTCGGTGCAAACCCGCCAAAGCCTCTCCGGCTCGCTCCGCCGCGTGGTGGAGGGATTTGAGGCTGCGTCGATGCCTCAGATACTCCCAAAGGCTTATCCACGGGTCAAAGTCGTAGAGGACGAGGCGCGGCTCTTCTGCGGGACGCGTCAACGGCCGCGGGATCCGCAGACGCATGGATATCCCGGCATCGCGCAGCCGGGTCGCGGCGTCGTAGTCGGCTTCCGCCGCTGCCTCCGACGGGTGGAGCCTTCCGGTAAGGATCCGCGTCTCCGCCGGTTCCCCGTTGTGGCCGTTGACTCGCAGTACATAGCGATTCCCGCAGTCGTCGCCGGCGTGTCCGCTCGTCACGTAAACCCGGCAGGACTCGAGGCTGGTCTGGCCGTTGGCGAACTCGGGCAGCTCGGCTGAAAGGCAGGCCTGGATCCAACCCGCATCAATCGCCTTTGGAATGGACCCGCCTGAAAATTCTCCCCGGTCGATGGTCGGATGGCCGACGGACGCCGGAGAGGGCAACGCGTGGTCCTGGTCCCGCATCGTGGGCCGAAAGCACAGGAGAACCGTGCGACCGCCATTTTCGTAGCTGACGGTTGAATCGGTCTCTTGCAGGTTGCGGAACCCGGCTCCGCGGTTCGTGAAATAACCATTCTGCTCCTGGAAGCGCCGCAGTGTCAGGGCCACATCGAACCCGCAGCCCTCGTCCGTGATCGCGATCAGCGCGCCCTTCCGCGTGAGCGTGACCTCCACGGAGACGGCCTTGGCGGGATCGTGATCGTTGCCGTGCTTGTAAGCGTTGCCAAGAGCGTTCCTCAGCGGGATGTACAGGTCGCGCATCAGTTCCGGCCGCGGCACATCCGCGAACCGTTCCGAGAGCGCGACTTTCAAGAGCGGGAAAAGATCCCTCTTTGCGCAACCACGAACAGAAGCGCGGACGTCCGCGGTGGCGAAGCGCGGGTCGGTGATGTCGCTCAGATGTTCGCTCGCTGAAAGCTGCGCCTCGATTTGTGCGAGCAGCTCCGCCCGGTTGCGGCCCAGGTCGATCATAACGCGTCGTGCGTGCGGAGAATGGGTGATGTCTGCGGCGCCCAGGCCGCCGGGTTCGGCGATTCAAGCCGTGGGCTTGTTGCCGCTGCTTCATCCTGGTTGAGCGCGTGGCTCAGGATTTTCCCCACGACTTTTTTCGCGTCGAAATGAGTCTCGGCCAGTTTGCGTGCCGCGTGACAGTGCCGTTCGTAATCCGCGTTGATCGTCTTGAAAGCCTGCGCCGCCTGCTGGGCCGTTGTGAACCGAAACATCCCCTCGCCGTTCGGCAGGAAGCCGCTGGGGCCCGTGTCCTGCACGACCACGGGTTTGCCGCTGGCGAGGTAGCAGACGGTGCGGTCGCTGATCCATGCGGTCTGCATCTTGATGTAGGACGGTTTCGCGCAACTGAATTCGCCGCGGGAGTTCTGAATGTAGGACTGATACAGCTCGGGTGTCGCCGCCACCTCGCGCGAGTGACGGATGCGCCAGCCGCGGCTCTGCCAATCCTTTTGCTCGGCGAAGTCGCGCTCCGTGCGAAGAAAAAGTGCCAACTCCAGCGGCTGCGTGATCAGTCGCGGCAGGTCGGCGTACTCCAGATAAGCCACGCGCTTCGTGTTCTCATATTCTTCGTTGCCGTCCACGATCCAGTCTGACGAATCCCAGATCGAAACCGTCGTGAACGCTTCGCTCCGGCCGTTGGTCACGCACGGCCAACGCTACAGACACACCGCCGGGCGGATGGGAACCCAGTTCAGGCCGCAATCAGGAATTTTTCCGCCGGGCCTGCCGACGTTCTCACCGATGGTGAAATACGAATCGTGTTGCGGCACGGAGAGTTGGCCCCGGCTCATCCAGAATTGCAGCATCCCGGGATCAATGTCCACCAGCGCCGTGCGCCGGAACCGCACCAGCATCTCGGGGCTGATGACGTAATGAAAATTCAACAGCAAGTCCGCGCGCTTGAAGATCGCCTCGGCTTCGGCCTGGCCGCGGCCAAAATAAATCGGAGCGGCAAATTTCGGACCGACGCGTTGGAGTTCGCGCTTTAGCGTGTCGTCCGGCGGACAAGCGGAGGCCTGCACCGGAACCGCCGCGAGCTTTGCCGAACGCCGGCGCTGCGTGGGTTCCGTGTAGAGAATCACCTTGTCCTCCAACCCAAACTGTTTCATCCGCGCCAGGAAGGGAACGAGCAAGGCGTTCGTTTCTTCTTCGGTGCCGCGGGGGTGGAACTCTTCCAGCCAGTACACGTCGCAACCGAGCTGGCGGAGGCCGAGCACGTATTGCAGGTAAACCCAGAAGTGCCCTCCGCCCTCGGGAAAGGCTGCAACGTTGTGTGGTGAGACGATCACCGTCGGCATAAATTTCCTCCGCTACGCCGCCGCCAATCGGGGAGTGCCGGCTGGCAGCACAGGTCCGAACTCCGCAAACCACTGCTCAATTTCCGCCAACGCCTCGACGCCCCACTCCGCGCGGTCCTGCACCAGAGCGATGGCCGGCCAGATGATGCGGTTGGCGAACCGCGCATACTCGTGCGTCTCGAACAACAGGTTCAACGCTTCCGGTTCGGGCAATTGCCAGTCCGCGCGGGCGACGGCTTCCTGATAGAGGTCGAACACCCATGACCGGTCCGCCGCGGGGAAACGCAATAACAACGTGGACAGATCGTAGCTGGACGGGCCGACGGCGGCGTGGTCCCAATCAATGAGCCGGGCGCGCAGGCCGCTGGTGGTGGGAATGACGAAGATGTTGATGGCCCAGAGATCGCCGTGCAGCAATGTCTCCGGGCCGCCGAATTCGGCCAGGGTTTGCGTCCGCGCCGGCGATTCGTCCCGCAGTTTATGCAGCCGCTCCAACAAGCGATCGCGCAACTGCTGATGCTCCGCCGCCGACGGCCGCCACGGTTCCAGCGCACTGATTGCGTCGCGCATGTTTGCTTCGTAAAAATGGATTCCCAGGTCGCCGCCGTGCAGCCGCACTTCCCCAAGCAGGTGGTGGCTCGCAAACCGTGTGTGTATTTGCGCGATCAGTTCGATTGCGGCCAGCACACGCTCGCGGTCGGGCTTGTGTGGATCGAGTTCCCACCGGCCAAGATCGTCATACACGTGCCAGACACAGTCGCCGCGGCGCGCGGCCACGCTGCCCAGCACCGGCGGGCCGCTCTCGCTCAAGCGGACGGCCGGCAGCCAGCGCTGCGCGACCAGTTCATTGCGCCGGGCGATTTCAGGTTTGAGCCGCTTGATGATCACTGAGCGCGTCCCGCCGTCACCCGCGAATCGCAGGCGGAACACGCGCCGCCCGCGCGGCTGCAACTCATCCTGCCCGACCAGACGCAGCGCGCCGTCGCGCGCGCCCAGCAACTCCTGCAACAACTCGCGCAGCTCGCTCACGCCGGGTAGCCCGCTACGCTCCAGAATGCCTTCGAGTCCTTCGATCATGTCACGTCCAGTTGACCGCGCGCAGAGACGAGGCCAGTTGCGGTTCAAATTCCTGGATCAGGATGAGCGGTTTGACCAGGAAGAGATAGTCCTCACCCTCCATCGCGGCCGTCGCCCAAAAAATTTTGTCCACGACCCGCAACAGGTTGCCGAATTCCGCGAGCCGCCGAAGGTCGCGCGCGTTGAATTGGGCAA
>DATEKZ010000328.1:0-2108 GCA_035277185.1 Verrucomicrobiia bacterium | reverse complement strand
TGCTGAAAACGGTTGATGGCGGAAGCATCCGGAGATAACGCTGGTCGTTCCGCGAGCACTCTGATAGAGAGAATGGACCTTAACGCTGCCCAGCCTCTTATGGCCAAAACAACAACCGTCACCCTAAAAATTGCCGGCGTCGCGGCGGTGTTGTTGCTCGCGCTGATCGGCATCCTGTTGGTTCTGGATGTGATTCCGCGGGAAGCCGTCAAGGAGGTCACCGTCAAAACAATGCTCGTCATTGGGATCGTCACAGCAGCCTCGTTGATCATCGGTCTCCTGGTCCGGTCCCGCGGCGAACCCTGACGACTGCGCGGCTCCGATGGTCCGCCGGCTCCCGACTGCAAGCCGAAGAAAGTGACCCGCGTCTACCCCTTCCACTTCCAGGCCATGCAGCGCATTCCCGAACCCGAGTTGATGGATGACGACACCCAGGCCCGCGCGTATGCGAACGCGGACTTTTCAGAAGCGCACCAATTCTACGTCAGCTTGTTCGCTGAGACTTTTCCCCGCCGGAACCCAAAAGCGACCGTGCTCGACCTGGGCTGCGGCGCCGGCGATGTCACCCTCCGGTTCGCCGAAGCGAATCCCGGATACACGTTTCATGCAGTGGACGGATCGGCGCCCATGCTGCGCTATGCGAACGAAGCAGCCAAAGAGCACGGCGGCCTGTCCGATGATCGGATTCGCTTCATTGAAGGCTTCATCCCCGGCGCGCCGATACCGGACAGGAACTACGACGTGATCGTCTCGAACAATTTTCTCCATCATCTTCACCAGCCGCAGGTACTTTGGCAGACGGTTAAAGAATACTCGTGCCGCGGAACGCTTGTCTTCATAACCGACCTGTTCCGGCCGCAAACGCGCGCGGAGGCCGCTGCGATTGTCGAGAAGTACGCGGCCGGGGAACCTGAAATCCTTCGCCGCGACTTCCTGAACAGCCTGCTGGCGGCCTTTACCCTGCGGGAGGTCGAAGACCAGTTAAAGGAAGCGGGTTTAAATCACCTTTGCCTTAGGACCATCAGCGACCGGCACCTGATGGTCTTCGGCCAGATGTCGTAGTCGCGCCTGGAGAGCGGCACCACGCGCAGCAAAGGCCGCGCGTTTACGCCAGTGGCAGGGTTGTCGCGCTGCGACGACCCCGGCCCGTGCAGGGCCGGAAACCACGCTTCCTTATGACGACGCCTGGTGAATCGCCGACTCTCGACACGCGACTTTCGACCGCCTATGCTGGCATTCAATGTCGTTAAGCAAGCACCCATTGACGATCGCCGGTCATGAGTTCAAGTCGCGATTGATCCTCGGCACCGGCAAATTTTCCTCGCCGGAAAAGATGCGGGAGGCCATCGACGCCAGCGGCGCGGAGATGGTGACCGTGGCGTTGCGCCGCGCCGATCTGAGCGGCAAACACGACCCCTTCGCCAACATTCTGGAGTTCATCGATCCCAAGCGTTACCTGATTTTGCCCAACACCAGCGGAGCGATGAACGCCGAAGAGGCGGTCCGGTTGGCGCGTCTGGCCCGGGCCGCCGGCCTGCCGAACTGGGTGAAGCTCGAAATCCATCCCGACCCCCGCTATCTGCTGCCCGATCCTGTGGAAACGCTGAAGGCCGCCGAGATTCTGGTGAAGGAAGGATTCGTCGTACTGCCTTACATCAATGCGGATCCCGTGCTCGCCAAACGACTCCAGGATGCGGGAACCGCCACTGTGATGCCGCTCGGCTCGCCGATCGGATCCAACCGCGGCATCCAGACCCGCGATCAGATTCGCATTATCATCGAACAGGCCACGGTGCCAGTCGTCGTGGATGCGGGTATTGGCGCGCCGAGCCAGGCCGCCGAAGCGATGGAGATGGGCGCCGACGGCGTTCTGGTGAACACCGCCATCGCAGTGGCCAGTGATCCGGTACGCATGGCGGTGGCGTTCAAGACCGCGATTGAAGCCGGTCGCAGCGCGTTTGAAATTGGTTTGGCCGCGCAACGCGACAGGGCGGATCCCACCAGTCCTTTGACCGCATTCCTCGACTGATCATGCCGTCTCTTTCCATCCGACGCGTTCGGGAACTGCTCGACGCCGCCAGCCGCGCGCGCGTGCTCGTGCTCGGCGA
>DATEKZ010000327.1:0-2437 GCA_035277185.1 Verrucomicrobiia bacterium | reverse complement strand
CTCTGGCTTTCGGGAGGCGGCTTTTACTATATTTGGCCGCCACGCCTCTTCAGCCAATTGGGCACGAATCGAGCGGTCTTCTGGTGTCCCACAGCAAAACCGGACAGTCGCTGGGATACGAACGTGAATAAGACGCTCGGGGCAACGGGACCCGACGGAAGGCGGGATCCGTACGGAATCAGTCACACCTCCAGATTTCCGCTCGGCTACAATGATTGGGGGCTTAAAGATCCCGGGCCAAACCAACTCGGCCTTGGCGGCGATGTCAACGTGGCCGGGGTCGGAGAGGTGAGTGAAAGCGCGGTCCGTTCGCCGGCCGACATGATCATGCTGGCGGACAGCAAGCCGGACGCGAGTTTCGACGGCAACGTTGATCCCAGAAATCCTTTGGAGTGGCCCTCAAATCGCCATAGCCGGAAGACCGATGTCATGTTTGCCGATGGTCACGCAGAAACGGTTGCCAGGAAAGAGATGATCGACCCCAGGAATGACAAGTGGCGTCGCCGTTGGAACAACGACAATCTGCCGCACAACGAATTCAACTGGACGGTCAATGCGACTCAGGAGGCCAGGATTGATCCCTGAAGACGGTGCGAGGCTGTGCCGGAGCGTGTGGCACCTCAATTGAGATCTGAGCCGGAACGATCAATTAGAGAATTGGCTCGAGAGCTTCTCCCTCTCCCCTGGACTGCGGCTGTGCTACGAACACAGGCATGTGCTTGATCGTCCTCACTGCGGATTGCCGCCGCCGCGGGCGCGCATTGTTTCAAGCGCGTCCAACGCCGCCCGACTTTCTGCTTCCTTCTTGCTCTTGCCCTGACCGCGGCCGAGTTGCGCGCCCTGATGATAGACCGCGCTCTCGAAGACCCGGTCGTGGTCGGGTCCGGCGACGGACACGAGTTGATATTGCGGCGCTTCGGTCGAGGTCGTCTGCAACAGCTCCTGCAGTTCGCCTTTAGGATTCTCCAGGTTGGGAATGGCATGAAGTTCGCCGAACTCCTCGCGGAACTGGCGCAGGATGAAATCGCCCGCCGCTTCAAACCCCGCGTCGAGGTAAATGGCGCCGAGCAATGCCTCGAAAACGTCGGCCAGCGTCGAGGGCCGATCGCGCCCGCCGCTTGAATTCTCGCCGCGGCTCAGGATCAGATACTCGCCGAGTCCCAGCCGGCGGCCCTGGCTCGCCAGCGCGCGGCGATTGACCATGTGGGCCCGCGCCTTGGTCAGCGGACCTTCGCCCGTTGCCGGGAATTTCTCGTAAAGCTCGGTGGTGAGCACGAGCTGCAGGACGGCGTCACCGAGGAATTCGAGCCTTTGATTGTGCTGGACGCTCACGCCTTGTTCGTGCGCCACGGACGGGTGGGTCAGGGCGAGTTTCAACAATCCTTCGTCGCGGAACGTGAAACCAAGGCGGTCTTGAAGGGCTATGAGGTCGGCCACGGGAGATCTCAGCAGGCAACCGTACGCTCTTCCTGAGTCGTCGCCGGACCCGATCCTTGCGCGTCCGGTTGCGCAGCCGTAGCCGGGTTGCTCTCGACACCGTCCGCAGGAGCACCCGGTGGCGCATCCGCAGGCGGGGTCAGGCCGGATTCCAGCAACCGGCCGACGTCGCGCTGCACTTCCTCGAGCTGGGTGAGTTGCAGGTCCGGATCGAGGATGGTGAAGACATCCCCGGTTTTCGGCTGTTCGTAAATGAATACGCGTTTGCCATCCCTCTTCGTTTGATCCTTGACCTTGAACACGCGCTTGCGCTCCAGCATGACCGCCAGAATGAAACAGACGGCGCTGTATTTCGGATCGTTCAATTCCACCAGCTTGCGCAGCAGCGACTCGGCGTTCTCCTTCTGGATCGGTTCGGGCCGGACCGGCGGCACTTCGTAAACACCCTGCCAGTGGGAGATGAAACCCTTGCGACTCGTGGCCCCCTGGCTGAATTGCGCGGCCCAGCACGCCTCGCAGACGTCGAGTCGTTCGTAACCGAGCTTTTCGTCGAACAGGATCGTGTGATAAGGCTGTTGGTCGGCGAAGGGTCTGGCGCACGCCTGGCAGGTGTGGGCGCGAGACTGGATGTTCCAATCAATCATGACGTTCCAGAGCAGGAGTTACTTCTTCCCGGCCACGCCCAGTTCCTTCAGCTTTGCGGCGATGTCTGAACCATGCGAGGCGGTCTTCACCATTTTATCGATGAACAGGACTTTTCCATCCTTGCCGATGTAGAAGGTCCAGCGGTTTGCGATCTTGCGCTCATCATTGAAAACCCCGTACGCCTTGGCCGTTTCGAAGGATGGGTCACTCAGAATCGGATAGTCAGCCTGGAGTGATTCGGCGAATTTTTTGTTGGTGTCCGCCGGATCGATACTCGCCGTGAAGTAGGCGACGTCGAATTTCCGGATCTCGCCGCCGGTTTCACGCATCGACTTGCATTGCGCGGTGCAACCGC
>DATEKZ010000326.1:0-3923 GCA_035277185.1 Verrucomicrobiia bacterium | reverse complement strand
TCGACCAGCACCATCGTTGCGGACTGCTTTTTTCGTCACGGCGTGGAAATGCCCGGGCCCGTGGCGGGGCTGCTTCTAGCCGGGTTGGTTTCCGACACGTTGAACCTGACGTCTCCCACGACGACGCAGCGCGACGTTGAGATTCTCGCCCGGCTCGAAGAAATCTCCGGGGTCAACGCGGCGGCCTTCACGGAGAAGCTGTTTGCCTCGGGCTCGTTGCTCACCTTCAAGCCGGCCGACCAGGCGATCACCACAGACTGCAAGGAATACGCCGAGCAGAAGCGCGTCTTCAGCGTCGCGCAGATCGAGGAGATCGGTTTCGATCAGTTTTGGAAGCGCAAGGAGAGCGTGGTGGCCGCGTTGGAGGACTATCGTCGCAACAACGGGTACTTCTTCTCCGCGCTGCTCGTGACGGATGTGGTCAGGCAGTCTTCGCTGCTGGTGCTGGCGGGTTCCGATCCATTCCGGCGCAACATCGACTATCCCGAGCTGGAGCCGGGGATTTACGAATTGGAAGGTGTTGTCTCGCGAAAGAAACAGTTGCTTCCCTACCTGACGCACTGTCTGGCCGGTTGCTGACCTGTCTGCGTGAATACGACTGAGGTCGCCGCCGCGCTCAAAAGCGCCAAACACGTCGCCGTTCTCACCGGTTCAGGCATTTCGGCCGAGAGCGGCGTGCCGACGTTTCGCGACGCGCAGACCGGTCTCTGGTCGAAGTTCAAGCCCGAGGACCTCGCCACGCCGGAGGCGTTCCGGCGGAATCCAAAGCTCGTTTGGGAATGGTATGCCTGGCGAAGAGAACTCGTCGCCGGAGCGCAACCGAACGCCGGCCACCTTGCCCTCGTCGAACTCGAACAGCGCATCCGGGAATTCACGCTGATCACCCAGAATGTCGATGGACTCCACCAGCGCGCCGGCAGCCGCAACATCATCGAGATCCACGGCAATATCACCCGCACGAAATGCTCGGAGGAAGACATCGCCGTGACGGAGTGGGAGGAGACCGGCGACGCGCCCCCACGTTGTCCCCGCTGCGGCGGGACTTTGCGACCGGATGTGGTCTGGTTTGGAGAATCGCTCCGGCCCGAAGCCATCGAGGGTGCCCTGAGGGCAACCCGGCGCTGCGACGTATTCCTTTCGATCGGGACTTCGACTCTCGTGCATCCGGCGGCTTCCCTTCCGTTTGAGGCGACGGAGGGCGGCGCGACCGTAATCGAGATCAACACGAACGCCACGCCGTTGACGACTCGCGCGACATTTCCATTACGCGGTCCCGCCGCGCGTGTCCTGCGGGAGCTGTTGCGCGCCGCCTGGCCGGTATGACGGTGTTCGAGGTTTGGCGGCGGTGTCCTGATTTACGATATCGGCGGTCCGGACCGCCGGGAAGAGCACTTAGATAGCGCGCCACAACGGTCAGGTCTTGAAATCCGCCTACTACCCCGCTTTCCGCCCTCCTTGCCTTTGATGGGTATCTACGGGATAATGCCGCCGTGAACCTGACGGTAACCCAGTTGACCGACCAGCTCCTTGCCTCCTACGCCCGCGTCGGCGGCATCAATCATCTCGACGGCAAAAACCTGCCGTCCAAAAGCGCGATCGCGTCGATCACTTGCGACCTGTTGCGCCTGCTTTTCCCCGGTTTCTTCGACGAGAAACCGATCCACTCGTCGGAGCTGAAGGCGGAGACCGCGGCATTGATGGATACGGTCTGGGAACGGCTCGAGGACGAGATTTACAAGAGCCTCGAATACGCCCCGCCGCCGGATGTAAAGAAGAAGGAACTGCGCGGGCTCGCGCACGGGCTGACCGGCATCTTTCTGGCCAGCCTCCCACAAGTCCGCGAACTGCTGCAAACCGATGTTGAAGCGGCCTACAACGGCGACCCTGCCGCGCTGAGCAAGGAGGAGGTCATCGTCGCCTATCCGTTCGTCGAAACGATCGCAGTCCAGCGGCTCGCTCATCAGCTTTATCTCAAGCAGGTCCCGTTGATCCCGCGCATCATGACCGAATGGGCGCACGGGCGGACGGGCATGGACCTGCATCCGGGGGCGAGGATCGGCACGCACTTCTTTGTCGATCACTGCACCGGCACGGTTGTCGGCGAGACCTCCGAGATCGGAAACCACGTGAAGATGTATCAGGGCGTCGGGCTGGTGGCCCGTTCGCTGTCGGGCGGCCAGGCTTTGCGGGGACTTAAACGGCATCCCACGCTCCAGGATCGCGTCACCATCTATGCCGGCGCCACGATCATGGGCGGCGACACCATCATCGGGGAAGACAGCACCATCGGCGCGAACGTTTTTCTGACGCACAGCATTCCCGCCAACTCGCTCGTTATCCACGAAGATGTGCAAGTGAGGATTCTGAACAAGGCCGACCGCGCGGTGGATTTTCAGATCTAGCAGGGCATCGAACCTTATGGGTGCAAAAGACATTTTGAGCAGCGTCGGAGAATCGATCAGCGGCTTTTTTTCCAAGGGGCGAGACCATGCGGCCGTTCCTCCGCGGTTGGTTTCCCCCGTGCGCTTCCCTTACGGCCCGTTTCAGTTCAAGTTTCAGATCGCCAAAGGGATCGAGTACGACATTCAGGCCTCAACCAATCTGGAAGCCTGGCAGTCGATCAGCACGGGAAGGTCCAGCGGAGAAACCGTCGATTACGTCGATTCCGATGCGTCAAAATTCAGCTACCGGTTCTACCGGGTCATCGCCGGAAAGTTGCGTTCTCCCAACGCCATTGGCTATGCGAGCGTGAACGCCGCGCCGGGGTATTCGATGATCGCCAATCCGCTGCAGGCCTCCTCGAACGCCGTCAGTGCCATCCTCCCGAATCTGCCGGACGGGACGACGCTGAACAAATTCGACAACAGCCTGTTCAGGCTCACCGAAAACAGCGTGTCCGGCGGGCGGTGGTCCAATCCGGACGAAACGCTGTCGCCCGGCGAAGGGGCCATCTTCTTCAATCCCTCGTCTGATTTCCGCAACATCGATCTGGTCGGCGACGTGATGCAGGGCAGCCTGTTGCTGCCGATTGCGGCGGGCTTCTCCATCCGCAGCTCGCAGATTCCGAGGCCCGGCCGGTTGCATTCCGAGTTGGGCTTTCCGGTCGGCGAAGGCGACGTGGTCCACCTGTTTGACCGGGACCAACAGAAGTACGTCATCTACGAGTACAACCCGAAGAAATGGGAATCGAACCCGCCCGTAGTGGGCGTCGGCGAATCGTTCTGGATCGGGAAGACAATCCCCGGTAATTGGATCCAGAATTTTACCCTGAGCTGAAACACGTGCGCGCATTCGATTGGCACGGGGGGCATGGCGCGGGTTTGCGCGTCATCGGTTTTTCTTGCCTTTGCGTGGCGGATTGAAAAATTAGCGAACTTATGAGCCAACACATTCTGGTGGTTGATGACGAGGCGCCCACTCGTGAGTTGCTTTCCATCTATTTCAAGCGCCGCGGGTGTACTGTCACGACTGCCCAGAACGGCGCCGATGCGCTGCGGCTCGTCAACGAACGCGCCGTGCAACTGGTCATCCTCGATATCAATCTGGGCGACACGAGTGGTCTGGATCTCCTGGAGCCGATGAAACAGGCCAGGCCCGATCTGGCGATCATCCTCTTCTCAGGCATCGGCCTGGACCAGAAAACTCTGGACGACGCCCGCCGCAAAGGCGCCTCGGGATACTTGAACAAGACCCAGCCTCTGGATCAGATGTGGGCGGAAGTTCAGCGTGTGCTGCAGACGGCGTGAGGCTTCTTTCACCTGCCGCAGTTCTGCGTAGAATTCGACTCTCACCCCGTCCCTCTCCTTAGGCCGTAACGATTCAGTTTAACCACGGATCAACACAGATTAACACAGATGAGAGAAGGCCGGATGCGATGGTTCCGAACTCTGAACCGGATTCACTATTCAGTGAGCGTCTGAGCA
>DATEKZ010000325.1:0-4915 GCA_035277185.1 Verrucomicrobiia bacterium | reverse complement strand
CATGTCGGGCGCGGGCGGTTACGGCTACGCCACCGCCTGGACGACGGCGCGTTCCCGGGAGATCGCGGGATTCCCGCTGATTCATTTTTCGCAACCGGACATCAAAACGGCGGGCAGCTTGACCGAAGACCTGAATGTCATGTCGCTTCTTCTCGAACAGGCCATGGAGCGCGCCGTGGGGGAGAGCTCGCCGGCCTACAAAATGGGCATTCCCATGCTGCTGCATTCAGGCGCGCGGGGCCCGGAAGCCGTTTACATCGAAGACTTCGGCGTGTTGTTCGCCGCGAACGTGAATTTTCCCCTCTTGCCGCCTCCCGCACCGAAGGAGAAGGAAACCGAACCGACAACCCGCTCGGACGATTGGGAGACCGCACGCAAACAACTCCTGGGCCGTCCCGAAGCGCAGGACGCATACAGTCAATACAATCAGTTCGTCACCGGAGGAGTGGCCTACGACGCCGAGCGCGTGACTGCGTTGAAAAAGGAATTGCTGGACGCGCTTAAGAACGCCGCGAACATCCGCAGCCTGAAACCCGACGAATTTGTGGTGCTGACAATCTCCGGGACTGACAACGTCGTTGCCACCGCCGCGGTGCCTGCCCTCGACCCCGTTGTTTACAGCACCAGTGCCCACGGTTACGTCACAACTCAAATGCCCGCGAGCGGTCGCCGCACCGTTCTGACCATCCGCGTGAAAAAGTCGGATGCCGACGCGTTCTCGAAGAGCCGGTTGAACCTCGAGCAGTTCCAGCAAAAGGCGACCATCAACGCCTACATTGGCGCGGTAACTGGAGGCTCGGCCTGGCAATCCAATTCTTATCCGGGCCGCACACCCAGTGCCGCCGGTATGAAACGGTAGCGATGCAAGACGCGCCCAAGCGTCCCGATGCGTGTTTTTTCAGCCGGGATCAGCGGAAGAGGATAAGAATCAGGGCGCCGAGGCCGATGCGGTACCACCCGAAACCCTCGAACGTATGGGACTGCACGTAACGCAGGAACCATTTCACCGCCACGAACGAGACGACTGCCGACACCACGGTTCCCAACGCGACCATGCCCCAGTTCTCCGGCGGAGCGCCCGCCTGCAACGCCTTGAAGATTTTCAGCCCGCCGGCCGCGAGCATCGTCGGGATGCCGACGAGAAATGAGAATTCCGTCGCCGCCGGACGGCTCAGGCCCAGAAGCAGCGAGAGGAGGATCGTGGCGCCGGACCGCGAGGTGCCGGGGAAAATGGCGGCCAGCAACTGCCCGACGCCCACGGCGACCGCAACCGTCCAGGTCACTTCATCGCGCATCGGCCGGCCGCGCAGCCACCGTTCGATGGCGATGAACAGGACTCCGCCGACGATCAGCGCGAGGGCGATTGGCTGTTGGGTCTCCGGCAGTTTGAAATCCATTTTCTCGAGAATGACACCGCCGACGCCGGTGATGCCGAAAGCGAGGACGATTTTCAGGATGAAATCGCGCGCTTCGGGTTCCCGCCAGCGAAAGATCATCTGCTGACAGCGGATCGAGAACAGCGGCAGGACGGCCAGGACAGCGCCGCATTGAATGATGACGTTGAACAGATCCGTCTGTTTGCGCGAGAGGAGATGCTCGACGATGAGGAGATGGCCGGTGGAAGAAACGGGGATGAATTCGGTGAGGCCTTCGACGATCCCGAGGATGATGACGGCGATCCAATCTGGCATCGGCTGTTTAGACGCGAAAAGGCGGCGCCTGACAAGTTGCAAATCGTTATGGCAACCTGTCGCTCCGCGTTTAGCAGGACCGTCAGCTGTTGCCCGGGGCGATCAACGTCGCGTTCTTCGACGGCCACGCGGAGCTGGTGAAGTTGGACCGCCTGTGGCAACTCCAATGGCACCGCGATTATCGGCCGCCCGCCAAACGTCCTGGATTGAGGTGATCTTCCGACGACGACGTGACGTTTGCTGCCGGCGAGGAAACACTGGCAGACGGTCACTAGCTTGTTACTCTTGCGGCCATGCCGAGCGAGCAGTGCATTCCGATGCTCAAGGCGCTGGCCGACGAAACGCGCTGGCGCATCGTGCGTGAACTCCTGAGGGAGCCGCTGACCGTCGGACAGTTGGTGGAGCGCATCGAAGTCTCGCAATACAACGTGTCCAAACACGTTCGCATCCTCCGCGAAGCGGGTATTCTCGAAACGGAACGGACTGGAAAACACGTGGAATGCCGGGTGGCGGAAGACTTTCGCAAACGCCTGACGCGCCGCGGGAATCTCCTGGACCTGGGCTGCTGCACGTTTCGGTTCGATTAGACTGTCTGGAACCCGGAAAACGGTCTGGACGTTACGGTTTTGGGAAGCAGGAAGAAATCAGCGACTGCTCAATTTCCTTGCTTCAACCTGCGACATCAGGAAAAACATCTCCCGCGCAATCTGGCGGCTGCGCTCGTCGTAAGTCGCCGATTCGTGCGGAAGGCCGTCGGAGACTTTCGGATCGACGAAAAGGATTGGTAATTGGATCGTCGCGCCCTTCACCACCGGACATTTTTCCAGCGCGTTGTCGCAGGCGAACACTGCCGCGAAGTCCCGCTGCGGGTTCGGCTCATCGGAATATACCTTCGAATACACCTTTGCGGGGGGCCGGTTCTCGCTGATCTGCGCGAGGTAGAGCGGGTTCTTGTCGTCGGTGGATTTGACGATCGAAAAGCCAGCGCGTCGCAATGCGGCCACCGTGCGCGGATTGCACGCTGTCGCTTCGGTGCCGCCCGAATAAGTCGTCACATTCGTGAGCCCATAGTAAACGGCCGCCGTCTGCGCCCACAATTGCGACAGCTGACTGCGTCGGGAGTTATGCGTGCAAACGAAAGTCAGTTCGGCGGAGTTGCCTTCGCTGATGCGCTTGCGAATGAACGCAGCGCCCTGCTTGAGCAATTCAATGCGTTTGGCGTCGATTTGATTCGCCTCGCCAATCGCCTGGCGTGCGGCCGGACGCAGCGTTTCGATGAGATTCTCCTCACCGGCAAATGTGTTCACGAGGCTCACGGCGGCAACAGTCGCCGTGATGCAGAATGTTTTGACAAGAGTTTTCGTGATTTGCGTGTGGTTGATGTTTGATTCGATCAGTCTGGAGAGTCAGTCTTCGTATCCTCGCCTGAAGAAAGCGCGGTAAATGCCGCCGCCCAATAACCCACCCAGGAGCGGCGCGACAATGTAAACGGTCAGCCAGCCCATGCCGTTGGCCTCGAAGGGAATTTTTCCCCAGCCCGCAAGCGACGAAAAAACACGCGGCGCAAAATCGCGCGCGGGATTGAAGCAAGCCATCGTCAGCGGCCCAAGCAGCGAGATGAGCAGTGTGACGGTAAGCCCAATAGTCACGGCGGTCAGCATCTGCGGACGCGCTTTATTCCGCTCGTCGGTCGCGCAAAAAATGACGAGTAACAATACGGCCGTGCCCACGACCTCAGCGGCAAAGGCTCGTGGAGTCGTCATGCGCTGGCGCGCTTCCGTCGTGAAAGGCCGCCCGCCGGGATTGGGATAATATTCGCCGAAGATCATGGCGCTGGCTTCGCTCCCTTCTTTGCCACGGACGATTCCATTGGTTGACTCGTAGGTCCGGAGCGCGTCACTAAAAATCAAAAACAACACGGCTGACGCCACGAATGCTCCCGCCATTTGCGCGACGAGGTAAGGAATGACTCGGTCTTTGGGAAAATCCGACCAAACAGCCATGCTCAAGGTTACGGCAGGATTCAGATGGGCGCCGCTCAAAGCGCCCGTGAGATATATAGCAGTCGCGATTCCGAGTCCCCACACGATGGCGACTTGAAACACACCCACTTGCGCGCCGGTCAGTACCGCCGCGCAAACGCTGCCACAGCCAAAGAAAACGAGGAGAAATGTTCCGAAGAATTCCCCGGTAAGCCATTTCGGAACCATGCAGAGGTATTTTGTTAAGCCGGCAAAAGTTCGATGCGATGCGTCGGGGTGGGTTTGCCCGGCCGAAAATGTTCGAGATGATCCACAGTCGCCTCCAGCGCGGGAAATTTTTTCGCCGCCGCCGCCAAACCTTCCCGTACCGCGGCGCCCAATACATCGGGCGCAGCTTCCGCGCGCAGATTGACGATCAATTGACCGGCCGTGACCGGCGCGTCCAATTCAAATGAAAGCTCCGGAACGACGTCATTGCGCACGACGTTGATGCCGGCAATTTCACCTGAAAGGCTGCCTTCGGGACTCAACGTCATTTTCATGTGCGCTACCTCGGATTTCCGCGCCACGAGCCTTGCCTGGATTTCCTTCGCCAGTTGCGAGAGCAACTTATTCGAATCAAACGCCTTCTTCGCGCGGAGATGCACCGTGCAGTTCAGCCAACCGAGCAGCGCTTCGCCGTCGGCATAAATCTGGTAATCGACTTTCATCGCGGTCCGCGCGGATTGTTTCGCATCCACGACACGCGAGAACCAGGCGTCGAGGTTTTGCCCTGTGCGCGAGGAAGCTGAGATGACTTCCTTGCCGGGATACTTCGCGGCGATCGCTTTCTTCAAAGCGTTGAGCTTTGCCTCATCAAGCAAGTCGCTCTTGCTGATGATCACGATGTCGGCTTCCTCGATTTGTTTCTGATAAATGTACAGAACTTTTTCCGAGAAACTTCCGCCCTTGGCTAAACCGAACACTCTTTGGGCGCGAATCGGATCCACGAGAACACTGATGGGCGCCACGGTGAAATCGTCCTGATACATGCGGCGCAGCGGATAAGTGACGGTGGCGGCAAGGTCCGTGCAACTGCCCACCGGTTCGGCGATGAATACGTCCGGCCGGCTGCTGGCCGTCAAACGTTCCGCGGCGTCCACCAATGAATCGAAACGGCAGCAAAAACAGCCGCCGGGAATTTCCTCGGTCGCAAACCCCTGCGAGCGCAGCATGGCGGTATCTACCAGGTTTCGTCCCTGA
>DATEKZ010000324.1:0-4485 GCA_035277185.1 Verrucomicrobiia bacterium | reverse complement strand
CCAGAACCCCTTTTCCGCAAGCATTGCCAATATATTGCGGCAGTGCCTCCATAAATCCTTAAGCCGATGATTCTCTAAAACCTCTTGCTGAATAGCAATTGGCTCGTCGAGTAGCTGTTGGCCAAGGATAATCACCTGCTTAAGCCGTAGTTCCAAATAGTGCCGGTACAGAAAAACCATCGGATATGTGAGCATATCGTTGCCTTGCCATTTCTTGATGAATCGTCGTGCGAGCGAATCGGCTGCTTCTTTGTATCCAGCCGCATATGAATCCCATCCCTTCCCACCGAAACTAAGTCTGGCATTGTGCCACCAATCAGAATCTTCCTTGAACAATTGGTCTCTTGGCATTGGCCAGGGAATCGAACGGTACCTTATTTTCAGACGTTTCATGCCAACGTATTCAAAGGCGACTGGCCTGCGCCGTCTATTTCAAAATGAGATTGGGGTCAGAGATGACTATCGATGTGTTGCTCGGCTCTGAGTCTATGACATGACGTCAGAAAACGACCGCCGTTCCTCGCCGACTCGAGCCGACGTTAAACCTTTGCTTCGCCCACCGACGCCATCCGCGTGCTCTTGGCTGGTTGCCTCGGGAGAGCTCCACGCCGACGCCTGTGCGATCACCATGCACGCGAAAGCCGAATGGCGCATCGACGCTGTGCCCTGCTCCTGAGTTTGACGACGTGCTGGCAACCGGCTAGCCTCAGTGTGCCGTGCCAGAGAAAGTTCTCCTGTTTCGCGTGTTCCTCGGGGCGCCGTCCGACGTGGACGAGGCCCATGACATAATTCGCGGGCAGATTGAACAATGGAATCGCGACCACGGGCCTTTAACGCGAGCACGAGTGGAGTTCACGAACTGGCGTACGCACAGTCATCCGGCCGCTGGCGGCCGTCCGCAAGCACTCCTCAATAAACAAGTCGTGGATCAGTGCGACATCATGGTGGGGGTTTTCAATGCGCGGTTTGGTTCGCCCACGGGTGTGGCGGAGTCGGGTACTGAGGAGGAAATTCGTCGCAGTATCAGGCGTGGCAAGAAGGTGATGGTGTATTTTGCCAACCTGCCGACGCCGAAGCGGGCCAAGGCTCGTGATGAATTTGAGCGGATTGAGAAGTTTAAAGGCAAGCTCGGCCAACAGGCGCTCTACCACACGTACACCGATTTGAAGGCTTTTGAAGTCGCCTTCCGCCAGCACTTGGCGGGGGTGATGAATGAATTGTTGGCAAAACACCGTTCTCGGCTAAAATAGGGCCATGAAGTCGAAGAATGCGCTAAATGTTTCCGGCGGGAATCTTGCTGGCGCGCAAATTCATGTCGGCGACCGGGTGAACGTGCGCGTGACCAAAGGCAGCAAGCGTCCAACCTCATACCCGGAGGGCTGCATCGGCGCGAATCTTGCGAAGCGGAACTACGTGAAATATCTAGTCGAGCGTTACAACCAGTACCGCGAGGCCGACACTCGTTTCGGGCGGACCGACCGATTTCACTATTCCGTGCTTTTCAAGAACATTGAAGCCAAGTTCAAGGCGCCAACTTACTTCATCCCGGAATCTCGCTTCGGGGAAGTCGTGGACTTTCTGCATCATCGAATTGACAACACGATTCTTGGGCGCACGAACCGCAAGCGCGGAATTCCCAATTACGAATCCTTTGACGAATACGTGATGGAGCAGATGAAGACCGCGGTAAACGCCTAGTGGATGCAACCTGTGCGATAGTGAATAGTTCCGGCTTCAAACGAGAATCCGCTTTCGCTCCGGGTCATAGGGTGAACGCAGGTGCACGGTCGCCGGACATCGCTCGCCGTTGATGTTGATTTCGTATCTGCCCGATTTGATGAACTCGGCATTGACCCCTACGTCCCGGTTCACGTAGCCCATGCCAATCGCTCCCCCGAGAGCGTGGCCGTACGAACCCGAAGTTGTGTAGCCAACCGGTTTGCCGTCCCGGTAAATCAACTCACTCCCCCACAGGACCGGTTCGGGATTTTCGACGACGAAGATCGCCAGTTGACGCTTCAGACCGGCGGCCTTCTGCTTCAGCAACGCCTCGCGGCCGACAAAAGGTTTGTTCCAGTCAATCGCGAATGATAATCCCGCTTCCAGAGGGGTGTCATCCGGCGACAGCTCGGCGCCCCAGGCGCGATAGCCTTTCTCCAGTCGTAGCGAGTTGATCGCGTAATGACCGGCATCCGCCACTCCGAGGTCTTCGGCGACGCCCATCAACGTGTCATACGCCAGCGGCATTTGGTCCATCGGGACGTGCAATTCCCAACCCAGTTCGCCCACGTAGGTGATACGCACGGCGCGCACCGTCGCCGATCCCAAACTGATCTCGCGCGCCGTGCCGAAAGGAAACCCTTCATTGGAAAGATCGGCATCGGTCACGCGGCTTAGAAGAGCCCGCGCGTTCGGGCCCATTATGCCGAGCACGCCGAACGCATTCGTCACGTCCACGGCCTCCGCGTGCTCCTGACGGCGAATGTCGCGCCGGATCAAATCCAGATCGCGCCAGGTCTGGGCCGTGCCGCTGATCAGGTAGAACTCGTCTCGCGCGAGCCGCACGGCGGTGAGGTCGCTCTCGAATCCGCCGCGCTCGTTGAACAGGCCGGTGTAAACCGTCCGACCCACCGGAACGTCAATGTTGTTGCCGCAGAGCCGCTGCAAGACCGCGACCGCGTCGCGGCCTCGGACCAGATATTTGGAGAATCCCGTTTGATCGAAAATCGCGACCTTCTCGCGGCAGACGCGGTGTTCGGCGGCGTGGTTCGCGAACCAGTTCTGGCGGCCAAAGCTGTACTCGACCGAAGGCGTCGTGGCGAGGTTGCCTGTGATGGATGCACTCCCCTCGTCGCGCCCCTTGCCCTCGAACCCCCTTACCCCGTCCCTCTCCCCCAGTGGGAGAGAGAGTGCCCGAAGGGCGGGTGAGGGGGTATCGGCCGGGCTGCGCGCGAAGACGCCGCCTTGTTCCGCGTTCCGAGTTCCGCGCTCCGCGTTTCCCCTGGCAAACCAGTTCGGTCGTTCCCAGCCGTTTTTGACACCGAAACACGCTCCCCGCCCGGCGAGGCGGTCGTGCAACGGCGTCTTCCGCAGCCCCCGGCCGGTTTCGAATTCGCGGTTCGGCCACGCCGCCTGATAGTGCAGCCCCAATACCTCGGTGACGCGCTCGCGCAGAAAAGCGCGGTTGTTCGCCCACGGACCGAACCGCCGGATGTCCACCGACCAGAGATCCATCGTCGGCTGGCCTTCGATCATCCATTCGGCAAGGTATTTTCCAGCCCCGCCCGCGCTCGCGATGCCGACGGAATTGAAGCCTGCCGCCACGAACAAATTCTTCACCTCGGGCGCCTCGCCCATGATGAAGTTGTTGTCGGGCGTAAAACTCTCCGGCCCGTTGACGAACTTTTCGAACCTGCAGGTTTGCAAGGCCGGGATGCGCCACTTGCCGTTCTTCAGCGGTTCGGCAAATTTTTCCCAGTCCGGCTCGAGCAACTGGAACGAGAACCTATCCGGCACACGGTCCACCATCCAGGGCTTCGACTCGGCCTGAAACGCGCCCAGCATCACGGCATTCCCTTCTCCTCGAAAATAGAGACACAGATCCGGATCGCGGCCGACCGGCAATTCGTCGAAGGCGCCGTCGATGGGCTCAGTCACCACGTAGTGATGTTCGACCGGATAGAGTGGAATCGTGACGCCGCAGCGCAGGCCCAGCTCGCGCGTCCACATTCCCCCGCACAGAACGACGTATTCGCCCCGGATGATCCCCTGCTCTGTCTTCACGCCGGTCACGCGGTCCTCGGCCCGCTCCACCTCGAGCACGCGCGCGTTTTCGATCACTTTTGCCCCGCGGGATTGTGCGCCTTTGGCCAAAGCAATGGCGACTTCCTTGGGAATCACTTTTCCATCGTGCGGCAGCCAGGCCGCGCCAAGGACGTCATCGATTCGAAGGAGCGGCCATTTTGCTTTCGCCTCCTCGGGCGAGATCAACTGCACCTCGACGCCGAACCACTCGGACATCGCGGCGGTGCGGCGCAGTTGAATCATCCGGTTCTCGGATTTTGCGACGATCAGGCTGCCGACCTGTTTCCAACCGACGGAATGCCCCGTCTCCTTCTCAAGCCCGGCGTAAAGCTCGGCGCTGTATTTGTTGATGCGGGTGAGACTGTTCGACGTGCGCAGGCGCCCGACCAGCCCTGCGGCATGCCACGTCGTCCCGCCTGCCAGTGCGTTTTGTTCGAGCAGGACAACATCTTTCCAGCCGAACTTGGTCAGATGATACGCGAGGCTGCAGCCAATGATGCCGCCGCCCACGATGACGACCTTGGCTTCTGTCGGGAGCGCTGAATTCATTGCGAGGATGAAAGCGGGTTAAACCTCACGAGTCCAGCCTGCGGCCAACTGAAACTGCCTGAATCCGTCTTCCCATGACCTCGTAGCAGCCGACGTAAGGAGGCTCATTCTATTTCGGAGGAGGAAGTTGGA
>DATEKZ010000323.1:0-7571 GCA_035277185.1 Verrucomicrobiia bacterium | reverse complement strand
CCTTTCGATTCGGGTTTGCCGAAGATGCTGACGAAATAGAGCTCCGGATCGCGCGTCGGTCCGCGGCCTTGTTCGAGTTCGCGCAGGATTTCTTCCAGGCTCATGATGGTCGTCGCTTTCCCGTAACCCCGCTGGCTGAGGCCGGAGTTCAGCAGCGCCTGGGCTAGATGCCGCTGGGCGGGCGTCATTTCCTTGAGCGGAAGCCCTTTGCGCTCGCGGGGAATAAAATGCCAGTTCAGCCGCTCGTCACTCTTGAGATCGAACACCGCTTTCGCCCGCTGTTCCGGGGTCAGCGCCGCCAGGAAATGGTTCGCCGCCTCGGCCATCTCTTCGGCCGGGGTGTGCCCGCGGACGGGAACTGCAGCCAGTTGGGTGAAAATGGACAGGGCGATGAGGAATCGAAAGGATTTCATGCGGGGGAGTGAAAACTACCGGGACAGAAAGGCAAACTGAAAATGTGGGCGAAGCGTGATGTGGCGCATCTCAGAATCTTGCAGCCGGCGGATATTCGGCCGCTTCCTTCCGCCTCACCCCGGCCCCACTGCCATTGAATTAAGCATCTGCCGGATGAATCCGGCGTTCCTGGCGCGACTTGAGGGTTCGAATCCGGGTGGAGGAAACGCTCACATAACCCGCGCGCACGCCGAGGAATAGGAACGCCGGATTCATCCGGCAGCGTCCAGTCATGACGACCGCTGCTCGATTCGGCCAGTCCCTTAATTCAATGGCGTGCACCCCGGCCCTCTCCCTCGGGGAGAGGGAGCGACGATGCCCGGCCATCCGCTGGCGAGCAGCATGGGTTCTCGAACGCCGCTCCGGCTGTTCCCTCTCCCCGAGGGAGAGGGTCAGGGTGAGGGGGACGCAACGCACTCAAGTGCAGAGTGCCATCAGTGGATGCGCCCTGTGTGATGCGTGATGCGTGATGCGTCTCAGACACTGCCTTCCCAGTCTTTTCACCTGTCACCCGCCACGCACCACGCATCACGCACCACGCACGCGCATCACACATCACGTCTGCGGGTCACGCCGCCATTCGCCGTTCGACATTCCACCGTTTTTTGCTTACCGTCACTGCCGTGAAACTGCTTTTCATCGCCGACATCGTGGGCGAACCCGGCCGTCGCGCGGTCAGGCAACTCGTGCCCGAACTCCGCCAGCGGCACGCCCTCGACGTGGTGATCGCCAACGGTGAAAATGCCGCCGGAGGTTCCGGGATCACGCCTAAGACGGCTGAGGAAATCTTCGCCGCCGGGGTCGATGTCATCACCAGCGGCGATCATCTCTGGGATCAGAAGGAAGTCACGGCTCTGCTCGAAAACGAAAAGCGTTTCTTGCGCCCGCTCAATTATCCGCCGGGCACGCCGGGGCAGGGGAGCACGATATTTGAAATCCGAAATCCGAAATCCGAAATCCGAAATCCGGTTTCGATCGGAGTTTTGAATCTCCAGGGCCGTACCTTCATGCCCGTTTTGGAAAATCCGTTCCTGCTCGCTCAGACCGAAGTGGAGCGATTGCGCCAGACCACGAAAATCATCTTCGTTGATATGCACGCCGAGGCCACTTCGGAGAAAATTGCGATGGCGCGCATGCTCGACGGGCAGGTCAGCGCGGTCGTCGGCACGCACACCCACGTGCAGACGGCGGACGAACAGATTTTCCCCGGTGGCACCGCCTATCTCTCGGACGCCGGCTTCACCGGTCCGCATGAAAGCGTTCTGGGTCGCGAAATCGAGCCGGTCATCAAACGGTTCCTGACGAACCAACCGCAGCGGTTTGAAGTGGCGAAAGAGCGGATCCTGGCGCAGGGCGCGCTGATCGAGATCGACGACAACACGGGACGCGCCCTGAACATCCGGCGCGTTTCCGATCCGCTGCCGTCCGCTCCTGGAATCCGATAAAGTGTGACGCATGTCCAGGACGTCTAAATCGCAATGGGACTTCGGCGAGTTGTTCCCGACGGAAGCGACGCGACGTGTTCTGTCGGTGAGCGAGCTGACGACTCAGGTGAAGCGTCTGCTCGAGAAAGAGGTTGGCCTTGTCTGGGTGACGGGAGAAGCGACCAATCTTCGCGTCCAAAGTTCCGGCCACATTTATTTTACGCTCAAGGATGCTGACGCGCAGTTGAACTGCGTTCTGTTTCGCGGCGCAGCCGTGGACAACCGCGAGATCCTGCAGGACGGGGGGAAACTCATCGTTCAGGGGGACCTCACCGTTTACGGGCCGCGCGGGCAGTATCAACTGGTCGTTCGCGCGGTCGAGTTGCAGGGAGTGGGCGCGTTACAACTGGCGTTCGAGCGGCTCAAACGAAAACTTCAGGCCGAAGGCTTGTTCGCGCCCGAACGCAAGCGTGCGCTGCCGAAATATCCGCAGCGTATCGGCCTGGTCACTTCGCCGACCGGCGCGGCCGTTCGTGACGTGCTTCATGTAATCCTGCGCCGCCAGCCGGGACTCCACATCGTCCTCGCGCCTTGCCGCGTGCAGGGAGACGGCGCCGCCGAGGAGATCGCGAATTCGATTCGCCTGCTGAACGAATGGTCATTCCAACACTCCAAAACTCCATCGCTCCAATACTCCGCTTTGGATCTCATCCTCGTCACCCGCGGCGGCGGGAGTCTGGAGGACCTTTGGGCGTTCAACGAGGAAGTCGTCGCCCGCGCCATCTTTGAATCCGCTTTGCCGGTCGTTTCCGCCGTAGGCCACGAAATTGATATTACCATCAGCGACTTTGTGGCGGACGTGCGAGCCGCCACGCCAAGCGCCGCGGCGGAGATCATTACCGAAGGTGCGTTCGCCAGCCGCCAGTTCGTCGCCGAAGCGCCCGGTTGGATGGCGCGCCGGATTCGCCAGCGTCTCGAGCGGGACAAAAGCGATGTGGGCGGTCTGACGCACCGGCTGGTTCGAGTCCATCCCCGCCGCCGGCTCAATGACGAGCTTCAGTTTTTGGACGACTTGCAGGCGGGCCTTTTGCGGGGCGCAAAATCCCGCTGGCGCGAATGCCTCGCCCAATGGCAGAACGCGCACCAAAGACTCCTCCGGGTGCGGCCCGGGCAATGGCTGGATCGCCGGTTACAAAATCTGTGCGAACTGGACCGGCGACGTCGCGAACTCGGAGAACAGGCGATGACGGCCTGGCAAGGCGTAGTAGGGACGCTCGATGCCCGTCTCCGTTTGCTCTCGCCGGCGAACGTCCTCGAACGCGGCTATTCCATCACCACCGATGCGGCGACCGGCAAAGTCATTCGCGATGCCGGGGAAGTGAGAACGGGGCAACGATTGAAGACGCGGTTGAAGAAGGGAGAGGTTCGCAGCGTTGCGGAAGGTTGAAGGGACCTGGGCGCATCATTAATCCTCCAGCCACGCGGATATTCGGTCGCTTCCTTCCCCACCCCAGCCCTCTCCCTCGGGGAGGGAGCGACAATGCCCGGCCTTCTGCTGGCGAGCGTCGTTGGTTCTCGAACGCCGCTTCGGCTGTTCCCTCTCCACTGGGGAGAGGGTCAGGGTGAGGGGGAATGCGACACACTCAAGTGCAGGGAGCAATAACAGTGAGATGCGGCCAAGTGACTTCTGGTTCGACAATCCGCTGGACGCGCCCCCGGACTTGTCCTAATTTCCGCGTTGTGTCGAAGACAATCAAAGCGGCTGCCCAGGCCTCCGGCGTGAAGGACCTGCCTTTTGAAGTGGCCTTGAAAAAGCTGGAAACGATCGTCGAGGCCATGGAGTCCGGCGAATTGCCCCTGGAGACGCTGATGGCCCGCTATGAGGAAGGCGCGGGTCTCTCGAAAATCTGCCATGCCAAACTGGCCGAAGCCGAGTTGAGAATCCAGCAACTGGAAAAGGGCGCCGCCGGAGACTTCACGCTCAGACCCGTTCACGTGCCGAACGGGTCCGCGGAGGAATAATCTCCCCCCTTTGAGAGCAAACCCGAAAAACGTTGGGGCGTTGGCGTATTGGAGTGTTGGAGCGTTGAACTCACACTTCGGTCATCTCTCCAGTTCTCCATCACTCCATTTCCCCGCTTTTCCCTGTCTATGAACCGATACCTCGATATGGTGGACAACCCGTCCCACGTCAAAAAACTGACGCTGCCCCAACTGCAACAACTGGCCGGAGAAATCCGGCACGAACTGATCACCGTTCTCTCCAAAAACGGCGGGCACCTCGGTCCGAATCTTGGCGTCGTCGAATTGACCATCGCGCTGCACCGCTGCTTCAGCACGCCCAAAGACAAGTTCGTCTGGGACGTGAGCCATCAGAGTTACGTCCACAAACTGCTCACGGGCCGCAAAAACCGATTTCACACCATTCGCACGACGGACGGCCTGAACGGTTTCTCGCTCCGCACCGAGAGCGAGCACGATTGCTACGGCGCCGGTCACGCCGGTACCGCGCTCTCGGCCGCGCTCGGCATGTGCGCCGCGCGGGATCAGCGGGGCACCAACGAGCACGTCGTCTGCGTTTTTGGCGACGCCGCGCTTACAAACGGCATCTCGTTCGAGGCGCTCAATAACATCGCCCATACCACCAAACGCTTCATTGCCATTCTCAACGACAACGAATGGAGCATCGCCAAGAACGTCGGTGCGATCGCCAGTTATTTGAACAAAATCATTACGCATCCTTCCTACAACCGGCTGCAAAAGGATTTCGGACGCCTGATGAAGCGGCTTCCCAAAGGCGAACTGGCCTTGAAGCTCGCCCATAAGGCCGAGGAAGGTTTCAAGGGCGCTGTTTCCGAAGTGACACTGCGACCCACGGACAGCCACGTCGGCACGGACGGACGCGGCGGATTCGGCAGCAGTCTCATCTTCGAAGAGCTGGGCTTGCGCTACATCGGCCCGATCGACGGCCATGACCTGCCGACGTTGCTGAACGTGCTCGAATACGCGAAGATTTGCGATCAACCGGTGGTGCTGCACGTCCTGACCAAGAAGGGCAAGGGATACGACGTGGCCATTCAGCACCCGGAAAAATTTCACGGCACCGGGCCGTACGATGTCAAGACCGGCGCCGGGCCTGTCGCCAAACCGGGCACGCCGCCAAACTGGCAGGATGTGTTCGGCCAGACGATGGTCCGGCTTTGTCAGAAGGACAACTCCGTGGTCGGCATCACCGCCGCGATGCCAAGCGGCACCGGCTTGAAGGCGCTCGAAAAGGCGATGCCGAGTCGCTACTACGACGTGGGTATCGCGGAAGAACACGCCGTCATCTTCGCCGCGGGCATGGCGACGATGGGTTTTCATCCGGTCTGCGGCATCTACTCCACGTTCCTGCAACGCGCCTACGACTGCCTCCATCATGACGTCTGTTTGCAGGACCTGCCGGTGGTGTTCTGCATGGACCGCGCCGGTCTGAGCGCCAATGACGGTCCGACGCACCACGGTTTGTTTGATATCGCCTACCTGCGCTGCCTGCCGAACCTCATCGCCATGGCGCCCAAGGACGAGGACGAATTGGTGGACATGATGTTCACCGCGACGCACCAGAAGCATCCGTGTTTCATCCGCTACCCGCGCGGCCCCGCCGAAGGCGTTCCGATCAAGGACATCCCGCGCCTGCTGGAAATCGGCAAGGGCGAAGTCATCCAGAATTTTTCGAACAACGGCGGTCGCAAAGTCGCCTTCTTCGCGCTGGGCAACCTGCAGAAGATGGCGCGCAAAGCCGCCGAGCAACTCGCGGCGGAAGGATACGACTTCGCCATCGTCAACCCGCGCTTCACCAAGCCCCTCGACGCCGCCATGCACGAATTTTACGGTCGCGCGGCGGACGTGGTGGTGACGTTGGAAGATCATGCGCTGATGGGTGGCTACGGCAGTTCGGTGCTGGAGGTATTTGCCGACAAACACGTCGCCACGCCGGTAGTCCGGATCGGTTGGCCCGACCAATTCATCGAACATGCTTCGAGCGTGGATTACCTGCGTCAGAAACACGGGTTGACGGCCGAGAATGCAGTGGCCCAGATCAAAGCCGTGTTCGCGGAAACGACTACGTCGAGGCTGACCGCGGTGGCCTGATCCAGGAGTTGCCCGCGATACCGCGAAGCGCCGACGAACGAGGTTCAGCCCGCGAAATACGCGAAAACGCGCCAAAGAAGAGCGCGATTGTTCCGGGCGGAACAGTCATCGATAAGGCTGATTCAGGTTCAAGAGTCAGGGCACCGCCCAATGAGCCACGGCGCGAAATTTGAAATCGTAAATCGTAAATCGTAAATCCAAAATCGTACAATGGCTTACAAAGACGTGACCCCTCCGGCTGGCGGAAAGATTTCCATCACCAGTGGCAAACTCGGTGTTCCGGACAATCCCATCCTCCCATTCATCCGCGGCGACGGCACCGGGCCGGACATCTGGCGCGCCAGCCAGCGCGTGTTCGATGCCGCGGTCGAGAAGGCGTACGGTGGCAAGCGCAAAGTCGCCTGGTTCGAAGTCTTCGCCGGTGAAACCGCGTTCAAGAAATTCAACAACTGGCTCCCGGACGACACAGTCGAGGCCTTCAAGGAATATCTCGTCGGCATCAAAGGTCCGCTCACGACGCCCGTCGGCGGCGGCATCCGGTCGCTGAACGTCGCGTTGCGCCAGATGCTCGATCTCTACGTCTGCCTCCGGCCCGTCCAGTACTTCACCGGCGTTCCGTCGCCGGTGAAGCATCCCGAGAGGGTGGACATGGTCATCCTCCGCGAGAACACGGAAGACATTTATGCCGGCATTGAGTACGCCGCCGGGACGGCCGAGGCGCAAAAGGTGTTGGACTTCCTCGCCAAAGAGTTTCCAAAAGACTTCAACAAGGTTCGCTTCGGCACACAACAGAAGGCCGAACAGTTTTGGACGACGGTAGGGGCGAAGAATTTCCCGAGCGACGTCCGAGTCGGTGTTGGCATCAAACCGGTGAGCTACAGCGGCAGTGTGCGCCTGATCCACAGCGCGATCGGCTACGCGATCAAGTTCAAGCGCAAGTCGGTGACGCTGGTCCACAAGGGCAACATCATGAAGTTCACCGAAGGGGCGTTTCGCGACTGGGGCTACCAGACGGCGAAGGAATATTTCGGCGCCGTTGAAATCGACGGCGGCCCGTGGTGCAAAATTCCCGACGGCAAACCCGGCGCCGGCATCGTCATCAAGGACGCCATCGCCGACATCACGCTCCAGCAGGTGCTCACGCGCCCGGAAGATTTCGATGTGATTGCGACGCTCAACCTAAACGGGGATTACTTATCCGATGCCCTGGCCGCGCAGGTGGGCGGCATCGGCATCGCGCCGGGTGGAAATATCAATTACCTTACCGGACACGCCATCTTCGAAGCGACGCACGGTACTGCGCCGAAGTATGCCAATCAGGACAAAGTGAATCCCGGCTCGGTGATTCTGTCCGGCGAGATGATGTTCCGCTACATGGGATGGAACGAGGCCGCCGACCTGATCATCAAGGGCATGGAAGGCGCAATTTCGGCGAAGACCGTCACCTACGACTTCGCGCGGCTGATGGACGGGGCGACGGAAGTGCGGACGTCCGAGTTCGGCGACCGCATCATCGCGAACATGTGACCAATTGGGAGAGCGGAGCACCTAGATGAACCG
>DATEKZ010000322.1:0-11104 GCA_035277185.1 Verrucomicrobiia bacterium | reverse complement strand
CCGCCACGAAGCCGCAATGCAGACTACTTTTCGGCGGCTCTTTTCAGGATCAACTTTTGAATCGCGGTTTGTTGGTCTGAGGTAGTCGCGTAACGCAGCAGTTGGGACGGGTCGTCCGGCCATTGTCCGTCATGATCCGCTCGATATGCTTCCCAAACTGGATTCATCGTGTCCGCAATTTCTCTGGACAAAAAATCCGTGCTCCCGCGGCCGTTCGGACCGACGGCGAAACGGGTATCATACACATCATCCACCGCGGCCTTCTGCGATACGACCACGTCTCCGCCCAGACCCAGGCTTTTGATTTTTTCCGCAGGCATGATTTCCCACCGCTCAAGAATGGCGTTATCGACAGGTGATATGAAGTATGGATGCAATTGGGAGAGGTCCGCGGGAAATTGTCCGTTATTGGCGCGCATATACTCTTTTAACGCGGGTTGGAGCAGGGTTGATGCAAATTTGTTTTCCCCGGCAGTCCTTAGCGTGCTCAAGGCCCGGCGATAATCATTGTCGGTATCAAGGTCGCCTCTCGCGGCACTGAGCCAGTCCTGCTCGGTAACAAGCTGCAGTTCGGGAATTTTTTTGTCGGGCCACTGTTCCAGGCGCTGCCGGAGTTGACTTACGCGGCTCACCCAAGAATTTGCTGCGGACTCGGTCGCGTCAGTTGAGCTGCCCGCTTTCAACTGCGCCAGTTCCCGGTTGTCCTCGCGCAGGCGCGCGACTTCGCCGCGCAGTTTGGCAAGTTCCACGGTATCTTGACGCAATCGCTGGTTCTCCTGTTGTAACGCGGCCAATTTGCCTGTCGCGCCGTCGCGGTCCCGGCGCAAGTACTGGATCTGCCCGGCCAACGGCGCTTGCTGTTGCTGGAGAGTTTCCACTTGCCCTCGCAAGGTCGAAGCTTGCCGAGTCTCGTAAATTCCTGTGCCGACAGCGACGGCAAGCGTCGCTCCGATGATCCCTTTTTGCAGGGTGGTCATGGCAATCGTTTGGGTTGTGCCAATAGCGGTTGATGTTGAGACGACAGTCCCTGCCAACGCGGCGGCGCTTGAAATGGTGACGGCCAAACCGGCCGGCGCGGCCTGCACGGCGTTGGACGTGATGACGACGGCAAGTCCGCTCGCGCCGACCGCGACACCCCGTTTGGAGAAAAATTCCCGGAGTCGCTCGACCGCGCGGCTCACGCGTTTCTACGCGGCATCTTCGGACGTTCCCAAAGTGTGTCCCACCTCCCGCAAGCTTTTGTTCTCGAAGTAGCGGAGCAGGACTGCGGTGCGGTCGGTTTCGTCAAGCGCGTCCATTGCTTCGTCGAGCAGCGGCTCGATGTGCGTCCAATCTGCAGTGGTGGCATTCAAGGTGTTCATCTCCGTGGCGATTTGTTCGCGCAACTGGCGGCGGGCTTCACGACGGACGACATCTGTCGCGGTGCGGCGTGTAACCTGATAGAGCCACGCCGCGAGGATGGTGTCGGGCGCAAGGCGGTGCGCGCTGCGGGCAAGGTCGGTGAAGGCGGATTGGGCGACTTCCTCGGCGAGTTGCTGAGAGCGGAGTTGGCGAAGCGCGGCGGAATAGACGAGGTCGAGGTGGCGGCGGACAATTTCGGCGAAGGCATCCTCGGCGTGTTGCCGGACGTAGCGCGCGAGCAGTTGAAGGTCGGTGTCGCTCATCTTCAGAGGTATATCGCCACAGACGTTCGAAATCCGACAGGATTTGGACATTTACGACTTGCGATTTACGCCCCGTTTGCCAATTCACAGGGTCTTTTCTTCTGCGGTAGTGACGTGTTGGAGTTCATGCTTTAGCATGTTTGCAGCCCAAGGCAGCCCGAAGGCTGAACTCCAACTGGTTGCCTGACAAATCCGCCAAATCGTAAATCGTAAATCGTAAATCGCGAATCGTAAATCGGGCGGCTTTACTTTCTCCGGGTTGTCACGCAATTTGGTTTCGACATGAAACGACCTGGGTTGAACTCGATCTGGCTGGGATTGCTGGTTTTCGGCGGCTTTCAATCGGTCGCGCGGTCGGAGACGAACGATTGGCCTCATTTCCAGGAGGTCTTCCGCCTCCTCCGCGCCAATCTCGACGGTGCCAGCGAGGAGGACCTCAACCGAGCCGCCGTCCAGGGCTTGCTCACTCATTTTTATCCGCGAGTCATTCTGGTGACGAATGAACCGTCCGGGGAGGCAGCGACGACGGTCGAAGGCATTTCGCAGCAGACGGTTTACGAACAGTCGTACGGTTATTTGCGCGTGGCGCGGGTGGAAAACGGCCTGGCGGGCCAACTCGCTTCGGCCTGGAAGTCGCTCACCGCAACCAATCAATTGAAAGGCCTGATCCTCGATCTTCGTTTCGCCGATGGAATGGACTACGCTGGCGCCGCCGGCGCGGCGGATCTGTTCCTGACGAAGGAACGGCCGTTGCTGACGTGGGGGGAAAGTTCGGCGCACTCGACGGCAAAGAAGGATGCGATCACACTTCCGCTCGCCGTTCTCGTCAATCCACAGACGAGCGGCGCGGCCGAGGCACTGGCGGAGGTTTTGCGCAAAACGGACACGGCGATGTTGATTGGCGCGCGGACCGCCGGCGGGGCGCATGTTTTCAAGGAATTTGACCTGAGCAACGGCAGGAAACTCCGAATTGCCGCTGGATCGGTTCGAGTGGGTGAAGACGACGATCTCCTGACTGCCGGAATCAAACCGGACATCGAAGTGCCCGTGAGCGTCGAGGATGAAAGGGCATACTTCGCCGACGCGTACAGGATCCTGGCGAACCGGGCAACTCCGAGAGCCGGACAGGCCAGCGCCTCGTCGCTCTCGGGCACCAATCGACCCGCCCGCCGGCGAATCAACGAAGCGGAACTGGTACGGATGCAAAGGGAAGGCCAGGACCTTGATGACCTTGTCACGCCGGCCGGTCGGGCTGGAGAGGAGGAGGTCAGTCCGATTGTGCGCGACCCTGCTCTGGCACGAGCGATTGATCTGCTGAAAGGCATCGCCATCGTGGAACGTTCCCGCCGCCCTTGAATCCGAACGCAACTGAACTGTTCCGGCTCAGGAGAGGGAGAAACATTCGGCGCCTCCCCGCAAATAATTCGCGCCAATCCGTGCAATCCGTGTCTATCAGCAGGCCGCCGCCACGAATCAGCGTCCATCTGCGGTTTCGGTAATGTCTTAATTTCAAATTGAGACACTACCCATCCGACGCCGGGCTTGACGCCTCCGGGCGCGAAACCTACGCTCCCCTACTCATGGCTCCGCGGCTGCTGGCCCCGAACGGGACGGACGCGGGGCTTTTGCATCGAAAGGAAAGACTGTGAATGTGACGGTGGAAAACCTGGCGCCCTGCAAGAAGCTGGTTCGCGTGGAAGTGGAACCGCAAACGGTGGACGCCATGTTTGAAGAGATTACCAAAGAATTCCAACGACAAGCCCGTCTGCCCGGCTTTCGCCACGGCAAGGCCCCGCGCCATCTCGTGGTCAAGGCCTACGCCCCGCAGATCGACGACGAGGTCAAACGCAAGCTGATCTCCGAGAACTATCGTAAGGCCATCGCCGATAATAAACTCCACGTCGTCGGCGCCCCGGACATCGAAGAAATCCAGTTCGGCAAGGGCCAGGCGCTTCAGTTCGCCGCGACACTGGAAACCGCCCCCGAATTCGAACTGCCCGACTACAAGGGCCTGCCCGTAAAAAAGGAAATGGCCGTCGTCACCGACGAGGATGTTGAACGCGCGTTGAACGTGCTGCGCGAACAGCGCGCCGTTTACAATGACGTTGCGAGGGCCGTCCAGTCCGGCGATTTCGTCGTGGTCAATTACACCGGCACTTGCGAGGGCAAACCGATCACCGAAACGGCTCCGACTGCGCGCGGCCTGACGGAGAAGAAGGATTTCTGGCTGCACGTCGCGGAAAACTCGTTCATCCCCGGCTTCACCGAGCAGTTGGTCGGCGCCCAGGCGGGCGAGAAGCGGACCGTCAACGTCGATTTCCCCGCCGACTTCGTCGCGCCGCAGTTGTCCGGAAAGAAAGGCGTGTATGAAGTGGAGGTCGTGCAGGTGAAGGAGAAGATCGTGCCCGAATTGACTGATGAGTTTGCCCAATCGTTCGGCGCGGAAAACGCGGAGAAACTGCGCGCCGGCGTCGTCACCGACCTGCAAAACGAGCTGGGCTACAAAATCAAGCGGAGCGTCCGCGAACAGTTAATGAAGGAACTGCTCGGCCGCGTGACGTGCGACCTGCCGGAATCGGTGGTGTTGAGCGAGACGCGCAACGTGGTCTATGACATCGTCCGCGAAAACCAGCAGCGCGGCGTGACCAAGGAGGCGATCGACCGGCAGAAGGACCAGATCTTCTCCCACGCCAACACGAGCGCCAAGGAGCGCGTCAAGGCGGCGTTCGTGCTTGGCCGCATCGCGGAAAAGGAAGGCATCAAGGCCGAGGCCGACGAAGTGACTCAGCGCATTCTGATGCTGGCCCAGCAGTACCAGATCAAGCCGGAAAAAATGGTGAAACAGCTTCAGGAACGCAACGGATTCGGCGAGATCCAGGAGCAGATCATCTCCGCCAAGGTGCTCGATCTCCTGGAGAAAGACGCGAAGGTCGAAGAAACCCTTCCGACCACGCCGGCTCCGGCTGAGAGCTGAAGGGCGCTCCCCCACGGAACGGGTCACTGCGTTCGACCGAACTTTTTTTCCAGCTCGCGAAAATTCATTTCAATGAGCGTGGGGCGGCCGTGCGGACAGGTGTACGGCATGGCGCAATTTCGCAGATCGTTGACGAGATTCTCCAGCTCCGGGCCGCTGAGCGCATCGTTCGCTTTCACCGCATGCCGGCAGACCGTTTTGGCGACGGTGTGCTCGCCCAACCGCATGGAGTTGACCTCGCGCCCGGCCGCGATCAATTCATCCACCAGCTCCAACACGAAACGGCGCGCATCGGGCGCCTTCGCAAAGGGCGGAAGCGCATCGAGCAAAAAGGTCCTCTCGCCAAATTCGCTCAGGCCGACCCCGAGCCGTCCGAGGAGCGCAAGGTGCTCCCGCAAAAACTGCGAGTCGCGCGGCGGCAGTTCCACCGTCTGCGGCAGCAACAATCGTTGCGAAGGAGCGTTCCCCTGCTCCAGCCGCCGGAGCATCTGTTCGTACAGAATCCGCTCATGAGCCGCATGCTGGTCCATGAGCACCAGCCCGCGATCGGATTCCAGCACCACATACAATTTGCCGATCACTCCAATGAGTCGCAGGGGGACCTTGAGCAAGGGAACGGCCACAGTGGAGGCGGCCGCAGGCGTTGAAGGCGAACGGCGGTACGCAGAGGGCGGTGCATCGGTTGTTGAAAGGCCGCTGCCGGTTGTTGATTGAGAACCGGAGGCGGCAAAGGGAAGGTCCATCGGCGGGGACGGAGTTGTGATTGGCGGGCCTGGTTGTGGCGTGAGGAGATTCGGAAACTCCCGTGACGACCGAACAGAGACGTCCGGCTCGGGGCGTTTGACCGGAGATACCGGGATGCCGGGCGGCCTGGAGGCGGCGCTCTCGACTTTGGACTTTGGACTTTGGACTTTGGACTCGTCCGCGGCCGGCGCGGCGTGGAAGGCAAGCAGCACGCGGCGCACCGCTTCGGCCAGGTGTTTGCGGACGGCCCGTTCGTGGCGGAACTTCACTTCGCGTTTCGACGGATGAATGTTCACGTCCACTTCCGCGGGATCGATCTCCAGAAACAGACAGCAGACCGGGTAACGCCCTTTCATCAAGGCCGTGTGATAGCCTTCCAGCAACGCGAAATTGAGCGCGCGATTCTCGACCGGGC
Source organism: Verrucomicrobiia bacterium (assembly GCA_035277185.1). GTDB lineage: Bacteria > Verrucomicrobiota > Verrucomicrobiia > Limisphaerales > AV2 > DATEKZ01. Next base: position 5,307 of record DATEKZ010000322.1, on the reverse strand, counting down.
GGCGGTTGACGAACAGGTGCTGGTCCTGGCGCGTGGCGCGCGAGACGCCGGGAGCGCCAATGAAGCCCCAGATCCGCAGCTTCGGACGGCTTCCGACAGACAGACCGCCTTCCCGCAATTCATCTCCGTCGCCGGTATCGTCCGGCTCATCGAGGTCCGCCGCATAGTCGGCCTCGAGAAGCCGCGTGTCGGGCCCGAGCAGGGCGCGCAGCCGTTCTGCCAGCGCGCCGAGCCTGGACCCGGCGTCGCTACCGGTCTTGAGCGCCGGCAATTGCCAGACCGGACGCTGGTCCTGGGTGAAAGTGAAGCCGACTTCCGGATAAGCCAGGGCCGCCAGCGTGAGATAATGCTGGACGTGCGCGCGCTCGGTCTCCTCGCTCCGCAAAAACTTGCGCCGGGCCGGCAGATTGTAAAACAACTGGCGGACCTCGACGCTGGTGCCGGGCGCATGGCCGGCGGATCTGACTTCGAGAATCTTTCCGCCGTTGACCACCACCTGCGTGGCTTCGGGCGTGTGGGCGTCGCGCTCGCGCGTGGTCAGGGTGAACCGGCTGACGCTGGCGACGCTGGGCAGCGCCTCCCCGCGAAAGCCCATGGTCGAAATCGCGGCCAGGTCCTCGGCGCGTTCGATTTTGCTGGTCGCATGGCGTTCCAGGCAGAGCAGCGCGTCATCGCGGCTCATGCCCGCGCCGTCGTCCGTCACCCGGATCAGGCCGCGTCCGCCAGCCTGGATTTCGACGGAAATCCGCGCCGCCCGGGCATCGAGCGCGTTTTCGACGAGTTCCTTGACCACGCTGGCGGGGCGTTCCACCACTTCCCCCGCGGCGATCTGGTTGGCCACCTGTTCCGGCAGGAGGCGGATGCGGTTCATGCGGCTAGGCTAATGGATGCGCCGGGAAACTCGAACCAGAAATTATTCGCAGTTAAACCACGGATGGACACGGATGAACACGGATTAAAGACAAGGGAAAAGGCATCGTCAGCCAACCTGGACGGCCTCACCCGATCGGTGAACTCGTTTTCCTTTCCGCAATCTTCTTCCTATCCGTGTTGATCCGTGTCCATCCGTGGTTAAAAAGATTCTTCTGCTGCATCGACGCGTCCGAGGCAGAGGGCTGGGGTGAGGGGGAAGGAAGCGTGCCGAATATCCGCGCGGCTGAAGGATTTAACGCGCCTGGAAGGCGGGCGCGATCCGGCAAAGGTGTTCAGGTCGCAGGCCCGTTGTCTTTGCGAATCGGCAGGCTGAACGTGAAGATCGCGCCGCGGCCGGGTTCCGACCGTGCGCCGATCTTGCCATAGTGGTCCTCGATGATCTTCTTGCAGATGGAAAGCCCGAGACCGGTGCCTTGCGCCTTGCCGAAGGTGGCGAACGCCTCGAACAGGCGCGGCGCGATCTCCGGTGCGATGCCAGGGCCGGTATCTTCAATCTCGGTCACCACTTCCTTTTCGTCCTGCCTGAAACGGAACTTCACCTTGCCGCCCTTGGGCATGATGTCGCATGCGTTGTGTACGATATTGTAAAAGACGTGCGTCAGCCGCTTCGGATCGATGAGAAGAGCGACCGACGGCGGCTCGTTCTCCAACTCGACGGTGACGTTTTTTGCGCTGACCTCGGACTGAATTTCTTCGAGGATCAGTTTGACGAAATCGGCATAGTCGGTCCGGGCGAGGACGACGCTGGCGGCGGAGCCCCGCGTGAATTCGAGCAGCTCGTTGATCATGTTGCTGAGCCGGTCGATCTGTTTGCGGATGCGATTCTTGCCGGCCACGCGCATCTCGGGCGTGGCGGTGTCCATCGCCGCCATCTCGGCGGAGATACCGATGATGTTCAGGGGGTTTTTGAAATCGTGGACGATGGACCGCGCGAAGCGGCCGACCAGCGTGAGCCGCTCGGCCTGCAACACCTCCTGGGTATATCGATGGTTGAATTCCCGCATGCGGAGACTGAACTCCCGCACCAGACTCACGGCCAGACCCGGCGAACGGGCCAGGACTTTCAGCAGATCTTCACGATCGATGAAATAGACCTTGGTATCCACCTCCGCCGTGGCCGTAGCCGAGCGCGGCTGGTTGTCGAGCACTGCCATCTCCCCGAAAAAATCCCCGGGACCAAGCGTGGAAAGGACGCGCCGCTGGTCCTGGCTGATCAGCGACGTGATCTGCACTTTGCCTTCCACAACGATGTAAAGGCCGTCCCCCGGATCACCTTCCTGGAAGATAGTGCGTCCGGCTTTGAAGGCTTTGAGTTGCGCCGTTTGCTCCAGGGCCTGCAACTCCGCAGCGAGCATGCCGCTGAACAGTCTGCTGGTTTTCAGAACGACCATGTCGCGCCCGATTGTACTGAAAAGCGGTTCTGCGTAAAGGAAAGAGATGGACCGATCCTAAAGCGCCAACAGCAGTTTCCTGATCTCATTCAATCTCGCCTTCGGCTCCGTCTTCGTCAGGCGCGGAAACTTTCCGGCGAGCGTGATGTAATCGTTGTTCCGCGTCAGCATCAGTTTGTCCTCTTTGGTCTCAATGACGACGATACCGCGGTCGCCGGCCAGGACTTTCACTTGTGTCACCTGCAACAGAAGGTCCATGGCCGGCGGCGGCGGACCGAAGCGATCTTTCAATTCGGCGCGCAATGTTTCCACGCCCCGTTTGTCGGTCGCCTGGGCAAGCTTGCGATAGATGTCGATGCGCTGGCGCGGGTCGGAAATGTATCGAAGCGGGATGTAAGCGCCGGACTTGCCAGTCGTTCGTTGTTCGTGGTCAATTGCATCAACAACAACGGACAACCGGCCACGCGCCGCCGCCGAAGCGCAATGGCGCGCAGGCTGGCTGGCCACTGACGATTCTTCCTCTGGATTCAACGCAAGAAAATCCAGCCGCACCTGGACTTCCACACGCGGCCTCACTTTCTCGCCCTTGAGCGAACTGACGCTTTGCTTGAGCAACTGGCAATACAGCTCGAAGCCGACGGCGGTGATGTGGCCACTCTGTTCCGAACCGAGCAGATTCCCCGCACCGCGAATTTCCAGATCCCGCATCGCGATTTTGAAGCCGCTGCCCAGCGTCGAGTACTGTTTGATGGCGCTGATGCGTTTGCGCGCGTCACTCAACAATCCGGCGTGGCGCGGCAGAAGCAGATAGGCATAGGCCTGGTGCTTGTAGCGGCCCACGCGCCCGCGGAGCTGATACAGATCGCTCAATCCGAACCGGTCCGCGCGATCGATGATGATGGTGTTCGCGTTGGGGATATCCAACCCGCTCTCGATAATGGTCGTCGATAACAGCACGTCGGCTTCGCCGTTCACGAATCGCGTCATCACCTCTTCGAGGTCGTCGGCGTCCATCTGGCCGTGACCGACGACGATGCGCGCGTGCGGCACCAGCGTCTGCAGCCGCTTCGCCACGGTGTCGATTGTCATGACACGATTGTGCAGGAAGAAAACCTGCCCGCCGCGGTTCAGTTCGCGCTGGATGGCATCGCGAATGGTCCGCTCGTCGTACTGCGTGACGATGGTTTCCACCGGCAGACGGTCCTGGGGCGGCGTTTCAATCGTGCTCATGTCGCGCGCGCCGGTCAGGGCCAGATAGAGCGTGCGCGGAATCGGCGTGGCGCTCAGCGTCAGCACGTCCACCAGCTTTCGCAACAGTTTGAACTTCTCTTTCTGCATCACGCCGAAACGCTGCTCTTCGTCGATCACCACCAGGCCGAGGTCTTTGAACGCGATGTCCTCCTGCACGAGTCGATGGGTGCCGATGACCATGTCCACCGCGCCGGCGGCAAGGTCCTTGATAACCCGCTGCTGCTGCCGCCGCGTGCGAAAACGCGACAGCAGTTCGATCCGCACCGGGTAGTCGGCCATTCGCTCGCGAAACGTGTTGAAGTGTTGCTGGGCGAGCACAGTGGTGGGAACGAGCACCGCCACCTGCTTGCCGCCCATCACCGCCTTGAACGCGGCGCGAATGGCCACTTCCGTTTTCCCGAAGCCGACATCGCCGCAGATCAACCGGTCCATCGGCTTGGCCTTCTCCAGATCGGATTTTGTGTCGGCGATCGCCTTCACTTGATCGGGTGTTTCCTCGTAGATGAAGGATCCCTCGAACTCGCGCTGCCACGGCGCATCGGGACTGAAGGCGTGGCCCGGTTGTGACTCACGGGCGGCCTGGATGGACAGCAGTTCGCCCGCGAGGTCGCGCACCGCCTTCTCCGCCTGGGCCTTGATCTTCGCCCAGCGTGCGCTGCCAAGGGTGTTGAGGGGAGGACGCGCCTTGCCGGCGCCGACGTACTTGCTGACGAGGTGGGCCTCGGTGACCGGGACATAAAGCTTCGGCGGCGGTTGGTCCGGGTCGCCTGCCGCGTATTCGATCACGAGGCATTCCTGGCCGCTGTTCGACTCCCGGGTCCCGGCCCCGGCCTCTCGGGCCCCGAGCGGCAACATCTTCAGCCCAAGGTAGCGTCCGATGCCGTGTTGGATGTGAACGACATAGTCGCCTTCTTCAAGTTCTGCGAAATTGATGTCGAGCGCCGAGCGGGCGGCGGTGGCGTGCGGCGACTTGAGCCGGCGAGGACGCTGCACTTTGTAACGGCCAAAGATCTCCGCGTCGGTGACAACGACCGCCCTGGCCTCTTCGCAAAGGAAGCCGCGCGCAAGCGAGCCGACCTGACAGTCGATGGCCTGTGTTTCGCCCGTCGTCAGACCGTATTCCTTCCAGATCTCGGTGAAGCGTTGCCGTTCGCCGTCGTTGTTGCAGAAGACCTGGACCGCGCAGCCCTGGCGCAGCCAGCGATGGAGTTGCGCAAAGAATTCCCGGCGCTGGGCTTCGGCGATCTGCGGATCGGGGGCGCGTTCGCCGAGAGGACGAAAGGCGTCCAGCGTGGTGATGGGCAGGAAAAAACGCTGTGGAGTTTGTGCGCGCTTCGGGACCATGAACCGGTTCGAATCCCCTTCACCCGATCCCGCGCCTGGGGGAATATCCTCTCCCCCATTGGGGGAGAGGGACGGGGCGAGGGGGCCGGGTTCATGGAGAGAGGACGAAGGATCGCCAATGGGATCGCGTCCGTCCGCGGTTTCTCCGTCGAAATCGTTTGCGGTGTCGGCGGAAGGCGAGTCCGCCGCGGCTTCGCAAAGTTCGACCGTCATCATGCCGCGGGCGGCGACTTGAAGGTCGTTCCACGCGATGTAGAACCGATCATCCCCCGGGACCTGGCGGGCATAGTGGTCGGCATGCTCGACGAGCCTTTCCGGTTCGCAGAGCAGAAAGAGGGTTCCGGACGGCAGATAATCGAGCAGCGTGCCCAGCATGGAGGATTCCTCC
>DATEKZ010000321.1:0-2649 GCA_035277185.1 Verrucomicrobiia bacterium | reverse complement strand
GGACGCGCCGGAAACGGCTGCCATAGACGCCCGGAATTCCGTAGTGTTTGGCCAGGCGTTCGTTCAGATACGTGTAGTCCGCCTTCAAGAGGTCGAGCACGCTGCGATCCTCGCGCAGGATGCTCGCGAAAAACAGCTCCGTTTCCTTCCGGAAGGCCTGTCGCAGATTGTCATCGAAATCCGGAAAGAGTCGGAGATCGGGGGTGATCGATTCCAGATTGCGCAGGTAGAGCCATTGCTCCGCGAAATTGCTCGCCAGATTGCGCGAACGTTCGTCCGCCAACATGCGCCGCACTTGTTTCTCCAGAACCTTCGGTTTATGGAGTTCACCACGAATCGCCGTGTCGAGCAGCTCATCGTCCGGAAGGCTGCTCCACAGGAAAAAGGAGAGGCGCGAGGCCAGTTCCACATCACTGATGCGATACGCCGTGCCGGCCGGGATATCGGCGGGGTCCGGTTCGATTCGGAACAGGAATTGGGGACTCACCAGCACCGCGCTCAAGGCCGCCTGAATCCCGGCGTCGAAGCCTTCCCCTGACCGCGCTTTCCGATAGAACTCCATTGGCTTTTCAAGGTCCGCTTCAGTCACCGGCCGCCGGTAAGCTCTCCGCATCAACGTGAAGAGAATCTGCGTCGCGCAGCGGTCTTCCTCTTCCGGCTTTGCCGGTTTCGCGACAAACAGGCGACGCCGGCTCGGAGTGTCGCCAGGACCTTTGGGCTCATACGGTCCGTTGATGGAGACCTGGTAGATCGCAGGACCGATGCGCGGATGCCGGTGCATATTGTAATGAGCCTGGTAGGGCTGGCGTCGGGTTTCGAGCAACGCCGAAGGGTTCTTGAGAAAAGCCACACCGAGTTGATGCGGACCGGCTGCGACCGGGAGGCGAAACTTAAGATGCCCGTCAACGAGGTCATAGTTCTTGTGTCCCTGCGGCGGCGTCACCGTGAACAACTTCACGCGTTCCCGATCCAATAGCACCTCCAACTCGTGCGCTTCGCGCAGTCCCTCGATCTCCTCGTTCCGGTCCCGCGCCAATCTGATCTGGATTTCATACTCACCGTCCTGCGGGAAAGAGTACGGAATCAGCGTCCCGCCCCGAGTGCCGACCGGGAGGCCGTCAACGCGCTCCTCCTGGGTGATATCCGCCTGAATTCGAAAGGTGTCGCCGCCGGGAGAACGTCGCGGCGCTCCCACCGCCAGCCGGCTGATCTTCTGCGCCGCACTGATATAGCGATCCAGGAGCGTGGGGGAGAGAACTCCCACCGCCACATTGTCAAAACCATGACTGACATCGTCCTTCGGCAGCAGTTCAGTGGCATCGATATCGAGTGCCAGAAGGTCCCGGATGGCGTTCTGGTATTCAGTTTGGTTGAGCCGCCGGAAGGTTTCGGTCCGGCCGGGATTCGGATTCTCGACAGCGGCGCGGTCCAGTGAGTCTGACAGCCACGACACGACCTTGTCGTATGCGCGTTCCTCCGGTCGTTTCTTTTCCATTGGAGGCATCTGACGCGTGCGGAGCTTCCGGACAACCTTTTCCCAGACCTCGGGATGTTCGGTCACGTCTTCCAGACCTATGCTGTCAAGGTCCAGCCCCCCCTTCTTCATTTCACTGTCGTGGCAGTCACTACAATACGTCTTCACAAGCGAGCCCACGGGTGAAGATTGGTCCCGCGACACTTTGAGGTTGTCGCCCGGATGTTCGAGGGGTTTTTCCTTCTCCGCGAGAAGGGAGGACGCCAGGAATAAACCGATGCCGGCGATCAGAATTCGCCAGCCACCGGTTTGACTGAGTCGCATGCTAAACACGGGTTCGATTTTGTCGCCGTCTTTCCAATTAGTTCCTGACTGGCTGTGTCCGATGCCCGCCGCGGGGCCTGAATCCAGCCAGCCCTAATGATTACAAATTCGAAGCCTGAAATCCAGCCTCTTCAGGATGGAGTTTTCCATCGAACTTTTGACCTGTAACGGCAAACTCTCTCTTGACCCCTTAGGAATGTCACGAAACCGACGCTTGCGATCTATCGACCTCCGAAAGAGAAGGCCTCCGGGACCGCCAAACGATCGTTCTTACTCCAATCGTAGCAGGCTGCTTCTGGTCACAGACCGTCACAGGCCCGCGCTCCGCGTGAAAGTTCTTCGGCGAGTCTGCGCGGGCAAGACACCCGCGCGAGTGCGGTAACGGACCATTTGACAGAACACGGTCCACTACCTACAACCACGCGATCATGAACGCGCCCACATTCGCTGCCTTGTTCGTTTCCCTGTTCTGCATGGGACTTGGTGCTCAGGAAAAAGTCATTCGTCTCTATGAAGGTCCGGCGCCCGGTTCCGAAAACTGGAAGCAGGATGAGAAGGAAAACCGGACCAACGCGTGGCAGACGCGGGTCGTTTACAACGTGGCCAATCCAACCCTCACGGTTTTCCCCGCCGATTCAGCGAAGGCAAACGGCACCGCCGTGGTCATCTGTCCGGGCGGCGCGTTCTTCGCCCTGTCGATCGACAGCGAGGGCTTCGATGTCGCCCGCTGGCTCAATGCCAAAGGCGTCACCTGTTTCGTGTTGAAATACCGGCTCGTCGAATGCAAGACCGATGACCCGACCCGCGAGCTGATGACGCGCGGCAGGCTGGACGATATCGTCGCGCCCGTC
>DATEKZ010000320.1:0-4670 GCA_035277185.1 Verrucomicrobiia bacterium | reverse complement strand
AAGTGAATGAGGCGGCCATCCGGCGCCACGAGCAGGAACGGATGACATCTGGTGATATATCCCGGTTCGCTGATGACCGTGTTCCAGTTAATGCCCGTCAGCCGGCTCCAGCCGCTCGCCGCATGCCAGCGTTCCGCCGTCCCCGACCCGCCGTTTCCGGTCACCGTCCAGACCCGTCCGCTCGGAAGCGCGACGCTGGTGTTGTACCAGCGCGGATCATTCATGTCCGGTGTCCGCGTCCACGTGTTTACTCTCCAGTCGAAGATACTCGAGCGCACGGTGGTGTTGCGTCCTCCATTCACCAGCACCCGCCCGTCCGGCAGCATCACCAGCGCGCCGCAGAACATGTCGTGGGAGGGGTGATTGTATTCCACAAACTGTCCCGTGGCCGGATTCCAGGTCGCCGCATACGTGAACTCCGGGCCGGAAGGAAACGTCGTACGCTGGTTGGAGGCAAACGTCAGAACCCGCCCATCGGGCAAGGTCGCCGCCGAAACGGGAATGTGCGGCGTCCATGGAATCACGGCGCTCCAGTCACCCAGCGTGATTCTCTGGGTTGGCGTCGGCGGAGCCGCAACCGCGACCGGTCGGTCGTCCACTGGAAGGAGCGCGGCAGCCTCCGCCGCAAAGGTGTCCGCTTGCGCATGAGGGTCAGGATCAGCGCGCACAACGGGCGGCAGACCGGAGAGCAAGTACGTGCCGCACAAAGCAGCGGCTGCGACACGGATGGATTTGGGATGAAGGGTACGCATAGGTTTTTACTGGGTTTGGGAAAGCTGATGAACCGGGGAAAACGAAGTGACAAACGCCTCGTCGGTAAGCGTCTTGAGAAAAGCGACGAGCGCGGCCTTGTCGTCCGCGCTTAACCCAAGACCTGATTCGGGATGTTTTGCCAGGTTCGGGTCAAGGGTTCGAGACCGGTGCAGTTTGCCGTTGTAATGCTCGACCACTTCTTCGAGGGTCGCAAACCTGCCGTCGTGCATGTACGGCGCCGTTAACGCCACGTTCCGCAAGGTCGGCACTTTGAATTTGGCGCGGTCCATCTCCAACCCGCTCGCCTCCATCCGCCCGAGATCGCCGGCGCGCTCCTCCAGTCCGTTGTTCATAAACTGGTGGTTGCTGAAAAGGTTCCCGCCGTGACAGTGAAAGCAATCCGCCCCCCTGAGACCGCGGACCGGATCGTGCTCGGTAACGAATAACTGCAGCCCCCGTTGTTCCTGCAGAGTCAACCCGGCCAATTTGCGTGCCGCCCGGTCGAACTTCGAGTCCTGCGAGATCAGGGTCAGAAGAAACTGCTCCAACGCGAGGGCCACGCGGTTCGACGTGATCCCCGCCGTGCCGAAGGCGGCTTTGAACTGCGCAGGATATTGGTCGTCCGCCTCCAGCTTCGTCACCGCCCGATCCAGAGTCTCGTTCATCTCGTGCGAATCCTGGATGGGGAGCAACACTTGTTCGCGAAGAGATTTCGCGCGTCCGTCCCAGAAAAATTCGTTCGCCCACGCCAGATTCGCCAGAGACATCGCGTTCCGCCGGCCCCGCCGGCCGCCGTCGCCGAGACTGTGGCTTTGGCCGTCCGTGAATGCCTTTGTCGGGTCGTGACACGATGCGCACGACTGCGTGTTGTTCCGGGAAAGCCGGGGTTCATTAAAGAGCCGCCGCCCGAGCTCGACTCCTTCAACGGTCAGCGGGTTGTCCTCGGGCAGTTTCACTTTGGGCAACCGTTCCGAAACGGACAGCCGGACGGGCGTGACACCCGCCGGCAACAACTTCGCTTTCGGTTGAACCAGATCGGGCGGTTGGTAGAGATCGGCCCGAACGGACTTCACCGCAAACGAGCGTGTCACCCGGTCCTTCAAAGCCGCCGCCAGGGAATCGCCACCACGCGAGTGAGTGGATGACGCCTCGCGCACCACATCGCCCACAGCCAGGATTCGGCTCACATCCATGCCCAGACGAATCGTGGTGGGACGGGTGCCTGAGAACCTGACCGGAAGTTCCACGGTCATGGGTTTCTCTGCGCCGGCCAGGTGATACGAGAATCCGCTGGTCTCTCCTTTCGTGGGTGTCCAATGCCCTTCCAACGCCAAAAACACGTAGCCGGATCGCCAGCCCCAGTGCAGACCACAGACGCTCGGGTGAAGCGGATGATCGGCGGGCCACACCTCCGGGTCGCTGGCGTCGGTCTCCGCATCCAATCCAACCTGGAAACGAATGGCATGAAACTCCTGCGCCGGGAGGCCATCCGCTCTGGCCGTAAGCCGACCCTTCTCCGCGGAGAAATAGACATGCCAGCGATCCGACTTGAGCCAGCTTCCATCCGCGCGCTGGAGGGCCAGTCTGGAAAGCAAACCATCCACGCGGCTGAGGGACATGCCAGGGACCCGTCCGGTCGCGAGTATTTTTCCGGGCACGACCGGATTTCCCTCCCATTCCGGTTCGATCTCCAATCGCAACTCCTGGCCGGACACTCGCAGACCCCAAGCCAGACAGCCCAGCGCGACGCTCTGCGTCAACCATGCCTTCAACCATCGACCGCGGACGCGGGCAACGCCTTTCGCCGAGGATGAACGATCCTTGTCAGTCAAGGTCCCTGAAATGGAGTGAAGTTTTAAACCAACAAAAGAGAAGGCAGGGAGACTGATTCGCCGCTGACGATCCATTTCTCCCGTGGCGAAGGACCTCACTAGCTCTGCGCACACGTTAACTACACGGTTGACTTCGGAATGGCAGTCCTAAGCTAGTCCTGCACCAGGAAAAACCGCCGAGGATAGAACCTTGACAGCGAGGCAGTTATTCCTGATGGCGTTGCCGGAATACCTCTCAACTCCAGAATCGGGCAATGCATGTGCATTGCAATAACACCCCGAAGATCAAAGCTTCGCAGTGTGTTCGCAAGAAAGAGCGAGTGGGGTTGGGAATCGAGTTGAATCGCGGCTCTGCTATCTTCGCCCGTCGTACCAAAGAGCGCAGGCCGACCGTTTTTTGAGGTTTCGTCCGCCATGCATGACGGTCCAAAACATCAGGCGCAGATGCTCTGAAAATGAGTAGAGATGCATCTTGCGCGCCGAGGTCAACAGCGGGTTGCGACGAAGAATCACCACCTGTTTGCCGCGGTTCCTTGCCAATCGCTTCAGTCGCACACTGAATTCGATCTCCTCAGCGGCATACAACTCCTGGCTGAACCCGTTCAACTGCCGGAAAGCGGCCGCCTCGCAGAAAACGAACGATCCCGCCGCCCACCGCTTGAACCGGCTCAGCAGGTTCCACACGCCAACCAGAAGCGTCCCCCAGCCGTCCCGATCCATGACGACTGCCGCTCCACCGCCGATGCATTTGCCGCCTTGAATCACCTGCCCGACATCGGCAAACAGCTCCAGGCTCGGAAACGAATCCGCGTCCACGAAAATCAGCCAGTCACCGACCGCAGCCGCCGCGCCCCGGTTTCGTGCCCGTGAAATCTGGTTTACCGGTTCGAACACAACCTTGGCGCCCGTGCTCCGCGCCATCTTCGCCGTGCGATCCGTTGAATTGTTGTCGCAAACGATGATCTCACTTTCCCATCCCAACGCGGAAAATGATGCCGTCGCTGCTTTGATCTTCGCCAGCGACTGATCGATCAGCTTCTCTTCGTTAAAGGCGGGGACGATGATGGAGATTCTCACCGGGGCACAATTTGGCGGTTCTGACCATAAAGACAACCCGGAAACCGGTTGCTCACGTCTTCATTTGGGGAGCGACCGGTCGGCACTTGGTTCGTTGGCCACGAGATTGGGTTTCAAATCACAAGTGACTTCCGCGCGCGGCGACTCCGCAGGAGCGCGGGATTCCAATCCCGCGCCTTGTCTTTCAATCCGTGCCCGTGCTTTCACGCAAGGTGACGGTTTTGTGTAGCAATTATTACAACATTTGTACACGCGCGGAGGGTTGAGCCCTTGCGTCGATTGACGGCAAGCAAAACTTTCGCCTTGGGACTCAGGCGCACTTCGGTTAGATTGATTCCGGCTGTTTGACCACCCGAATTTGAACAGCCCGAAACCGCCCATCTCTAACTCTTGTTATGGCTGAAACGAAACAGACCGGCCCATCCCTCTCGAAGCGCCGAAGCTGGCTCCGCAAGCTGGCCATTGCCGCGGGCAGCTTCGTGGTCCTGCTCGTCGTGCTCTATTTCGTCGCTACCAGTTCGGCGTTTTTCAAAGGCGTCATCCTGCCCCGGGTCAGCAAGTCGCTCAACGCCGAGATTACCGTGGCCGACGCTTCCATCAGCCCGTTCTCCCAGGTCGTTCTCAAGGACCTGAATGTGAAAACGACAGGTTCGGATCCCTTGCTGCAAGTGCAGGAGGTCCGCCTCCGTTACAGCCTGTGGAGCATCCTCGGTGGAAACATCAAAGTGGACGAAGTCACCGTGGCCTCGCCCGCTCTGAACGTCGTGCAGAATGCCGACGGCACGAGCAATCTCGACCCGCTGCTGAAAAAGGAAACCGCACCCGCGCAACCCTCCGCCGAGCCTTCCAAGCCGCTCCAACTCGATGTCCGCAATGTCGCGTTCAAGAACGTCAAAGTGATCGCCGTGATAAACGCGAAAGACGGCTCGCGGCAAACCGTTGAACTGTCCGACGTCAATGTCACTCTCGATCAACTCAAAAACGGCGCCGCGGGCAAACTGACGCTGG